>CAMYYH010000015.1 GCA_947303405.1 uncultured Mycoplasmatota bacterium | reverse complement strand
ATTCCACCTAGTAATTGATCTAGGAATTCATATAAGAATCTTAAATATGTATTCATTATTCCACCTCATCTACTATTATTATTCTTTTACCTAGTTTATCATTATTTAACATATCTTTGTAGTAATATTTATCTTTTAGCATAAAAATATTATTAAACATTTCTAAATATTCTAGATTATCCGAACAATAATCAAAGGTCTTATCTAAGGATATGGTAAATATAAAACCTCTATGCATTAATTCAATTATAAAATTTTTATGTAATTTAAAAGCAGCAAATGTTATTACTAAGTTAATATGTTCAATTATGAAATCGTTATCGATAATAGTTAATAATCTATTCCTCTTGGTGGTCTTATCAATTATAGACTTAGGAAAATTTAAGTAATAAGTATTACTAAAGTTATTACTTAAAAGATTATTAATTATTTCAACAGTGGTTAGTATATAACCAACCGTTAAGATATCTTCGTATATACTATCCTTGTTTTTGGCCTTTTCAATAGCTATATCACTATATAATTCAGGGAATTTTATTTTATCTTTTACTTTAATCCTTAATAGGTTAGGATTTTTATCTAGTTTGGTCTTAGTTATTGAAAACATATCACTTTGGAATGCGTTTAAGAATTCTCTTTTCTTACGAATATCTTCTTTAAGCATTTTTTCTAGGGAATCAACAAAGTTATCAGCTTCTATTTTTAACGATTCTTTTCTTATTATAGCAATATTCTCTATTAGCTTATGATGAGATTCTAAAAGATATGTAGAATCTAAACTATAAAGATATTTGAATATTTTTTCAACATCTTTTATGAAAGAATGTTTTTTTTCTGGTAAAGATTGTATTAAGCTATCAGTTGTCTTGCTAATACCTTTAGTAATCTTTTTACTAAGGGTATCTTTAACACTCTCTTCATCTAGGTAGTTAGAGTATCTTACTTCAATATAATTATCTATATATCTATTAGCTATGCCTTTATCATAGTGGTTATCTAAAATGTATTTCATATAGCTATTTAATGTTCTTTTTACATAAGTTGTATATTCATTCATTATATTTATCATAATTATCACCTTCTAACTACTTGAGAACTCTACTACTGGTGTACTATTAATAATTGGGTATGTATAGTCTAAAGTAGTATCCAGTTTATAAAATTTAATATTTACTGAGGTTTGGGCTTTAATACCAAAGGTAAATTCATTAACGTAATCAAAGCCTCCTATTGGTTCAATTTGTTGTGACATTCTATTTTGATAATAGTAATTAGTCATATCTAGACGCACTTCATCAGGATCAAAGCTTAAAGTAATTACCGCACTTGCACACTTAGCTTTATCCGCAGGAGCTAAAGCATTATATACATCAGCAGCAATCTCTTGATTGTAGGTATAGCTTCCGAATGGAACAATAACTCTATAGTAATCAACTGTATTAGAAATAATTGCTTCTAGGTATGGTTGATTGGCATTATCTTCTATCTTATATGATAATCCATAACTACCTACAACAAAAGTAAAGACTGCGCTTAATTGTTTTTCGTAGGGTTCACTAGTTGTTGCGACAACCCTAATACTTGCAGATTCTCCATCGCTAAAGTTTCTAGTTGGACGCGCTACAACTGAGAAGGAATCGGTATTGGTTGTGTGACTGATTGTCCCAGATGATTGAGATAGAGAACAACTTAAGCCAGAATCTGCTTCACAAGTAATTGTATAATCAATATCTATTAAAGCTCCTCGTAAGTTATTATCTAAACTATTAACAGTTATATTAATGGTATAAGGATCTACTCCTGACCAATAGTTAACTTCGAATTGCTTGTTATCTTCAGTTAATTTATCACTATTAAAATAGAATCTTTCAGTTCTAGTTATGTAATTTTCTATTATTTGTTTAACATATCGAGAAAAGTTTACTAAGAAGAATAAAGAGAAGACACTTATGAGAACTATACTAAAGATTCTGGCTTTTTTATGAGTTTTAATAAATTCAAACGTTCTTCTAATTTTCTTTTTCATAAGTGTCACCTCTTTTCTATTTGTTTACAATTATACAGCTTGTTGAGAGTCAATATTTATTTGGATACTTTCTATTAGATCTTGATATTTACTGTTTTTAAATGATTCTGGGAAATATACTAACAAGGTATATTCATTAGTTTCTATAGTATTGAAACCAAAGTATACTCTACTAGTAGTCAAAGTTCTAAAGAAGGTTCCATCTCCATCGGCTGCAACTATATCTAAGTTAATAATATTTGTTGCTGTTGGACTTAGATAGTTTTCATTTTTGTATAATTTATAGGTTAAATGCATATTTGTAGTGGTTATGATTTTTAAGTCATAAAATAATCTAACATCTGTTAAATTACCATTTTTATCGGTATTAGTCACAGTAAATCTATATACATATGGATTCTCCCTTGGTACCATTTTTTCTAGAGAAATTGTATAGTCATCATCTTCTTCTAATGCATATAGAGCAACTTCCAGTTCAGTATCTGATACTGCAACCGATTCGTAACGAGCATTAGAGGGTTTAAGCATTAACGATATCACTAATAAATCTAGCAAAAGAAATACTATGACGATTACATATCTTTTATTCTTTTGTCTTATTCGCAACTTCTCTCACTTCCTTATCCCCACTTAAAGCCATATCCATAAATAATAAAGCTATAAAAAAGGTTATAAATACTTGAGGAGTTTTAATTACTTTTAGATATATGCCATATTCATGACCTATGTGAACTACTTTACCTATGATGTCTTTCCTATTTATTGGCTCATCATCAACATTATTGTTATCACCTCTAGTAGTAATAGTGTTTTTTTCTATTTTTACGATGCGGTGAGTAATGGTAGTGTCATCTTTTCTATAAGTGATAATATCTCCTTTTTTTATATTTTTATTATTTATTTTTACTATGACATAGTCATCTTTATAGATGGTTTTTTCCATACTACCACTAGTTATACTAAAGGCAGTATAACCAAAATAACTAGTGTAATCTTTTTTTAATACTTTTATATTTACAATATTGTAGATAGCTAGAACTAATAATAAACCCACTACAATAAGTAATAGATTAATAAACATTTGAAATATTTTTCTACTTACTGTTAGTAGTTTATTATTCTTCATATTACTACTCTCCTAAATATTGAATAAAGTTCATCGTTACTGGGACATTAACATTAGGGCTATCTTTAGTACCCATAGCACTATCTTCAGCGTTAGCTTCTGGCGTGTTTAAATCTTCCCAAACCAGATATATTCTTAATAACTGGTTAACTCTACTACCTAAAGGTATTACTCCAGTAAACTCTCGTTCACTAATTCTTGTAAAATTAGAACTACCTTGCATCAAGTCGATATTAGAAACCTTAAAGTTTTCTGATTCTAGTTCGTCAACATAAATATTGTATCTTACCGCTACTTGTGTGCCGGTTGTTTCTATTTCAACGTCATAGTAACCAGAAATACCCGGAGCAAATTTACCAGGACGTATATTTCGATTTGTTCTTGTATAATGTATCTCATCGATAGTAAAGTACTCCGTTTGACCGGTGGATATTAGAGTATCATTTACTTTAATTAACCAGTCGGCTATAGTTGCTTCTGCCTCCCCTTCTACATTGCTTTGGAACAAAGAATAAGAAAATGATATAGCAAAGGCAACTAGTAGCAGTAAAGATAGTACCAGTAAAGTACTTATCCTTTTTCTATTCATTGTCTACCTCTTTCTTAAATTCTATTATTTCTATGATAATAGCGTAGAATTCATATATTACAGCAATCATTGTAGGTAAAACTATCAATAGTAAGAAGCCCCATTTAGACTCTAGTAATCGCATGGCCCCACCTATTTTTTTGTATACTTTAGTATTTTTACCTATATAATACTCAGTGTATACATTATGAGTAGTACCTATTTTATATGTATATGTATTATTAGCGTGTGGGGTTATTGAAGTAACTTCAGCATAGTTGACGGTATAGTTTTGACCTGGATTATAAAAGAATATTGAATCTCCTTCTTTTACTTCACTTCCATCACCTTTGGTAACAATAACTAAATCATTCTTTTTATACTGATCATCTAAATCTTCTGTTAATAATAGTAATGATTTATTACCAAAGACCGTTATTCTATAATCGTTATAATTTAATAAACAAACAGCTAGAAATATTTCTAGTAATAAATATAGTATTACAACTATAGTAAGTAATATTTTTCCCATTCCTTTAATTACATTTGACATATAAACCACGCTTTCTATTTTCATTAATCGCGAGTTAGTTTTTCCCACGATAAAAAAACTCCTTATTCTATACGTATAATTATACAATAAGAAATGCTATATTTCAATTTAAATAATCGAATTATTCACCTAACACTTTTTGTTTTTTCAATATAAAAAGCCACATTATTCTCGTGGCCATTTTTTCCCTAAAGATAAAGGATGGGAGAGTCGTATTCCCCAGAATTCCCATCAATGATAGGCGTAGTTAAAGCCAGCATTATTTTAGAGGGTTCTATTATATCATCTTTAAGCGGCCGGTATTTATCCCAAGGCAACAACTGTCCCATCGTGGCTATAAAGGTTTGTTGTTTTGATGCCGGAGTGCCGTGATAAACTACTGGTGATATTTGCTTTTTTTGAGCCTTTACAACTACGTAGCCATCTTGACTCAGCTCAGCTAGAGACGAAGCAATCGCCGGCTTTTTTTATGATATCTTGCTAGGATGATAGCCGTATTTAATACTCAGAGTTTATTATAATGTTTTTTTCAATTTGTCTAACTTCGCAAGCCCTTTATTTGTTCTTCTGTCTTTATTTAATAACCCTTATCTTTTAATTCACTAACTAAATCGACATAAAATTCCCTTACATCATAACCAGGTATATTTTCTCTGTTTAAATCAATTACATCGCCGTGAGATATACCTCTTTTAAATGGAGACTCAATTAAAGTGAAATCATTATATATCGGAAACGACTCTATTCCTACTAAACCATCATTTTTACCATCAAACAATTTTACAAAATTGTTAGTAAGATTGAGCGGGAATCTGCCGCTTGTAGCTTTTTTTAGTACTGAGCCATAAGATTTATATCTCACTTTAGGAGATGCGGGCATTTCTTCGTTCATTTTTTTCACTTCTGACGATGTTAAATCCGTAACACCAGCAATAAAATCGGGAGCTTTATCTCCTAACTTTTTTAAGGCGAAATTATAGCTTTTAGCTACCGTTTCTTTAAAGCCGTCAGGCGCTTTATTAAGTAAGTAATCAGCAAACACGCAACCATGGTTAGGAGTGTTAATCATGGTCAAAGACGCAATATACTTATCCATTCCTAGATTAGATATCGCATATCTAGTATCTAACCCACCTTTAGAATGAGCAATGACATTTACTTTTTCACAGTTTGTTTCTTTTATAATTTCTTTTATTCTAACAGCCAATTCTTCTGCCGAATCCTTTACAGATAGAGACGAAGAATGGTTGCCATAATAAATTGTAGCGCCATTTTTAATTAATTCCTCAGGAATTCTTCCCCAGTAGTTTAAATGTTCAAAATCTCTAAAGAAAATACCATGAACTAATAATAATGGATATTTAGTTTTGCACACCTGTTTATTCTTTCTATCATTATTTATTATTATTTTGTTATTTTCAAATTCGACTTCATCTCGACATATTCTTATTATTTTAACCAACATCACTAAATGAACAATTGGCACTAATCCTACTAACAAGCCAACAAATCGGTATCTAATACCTAGTTGTTTAGAAAACAAGTATACCCTTATAATGCCATTCCAAAATATAATATTTAGAACTAGTATTATTATTAATAGATTTATTAATAGTATTTTTATATCAATATTATACTTAATAACGCTAAGTAGATATAAACCAAAACTTAGTATTAGATTTATAAAGAATACTATTAATAATCTATATCCGTCCCTAATTCTATAAAGATTTTTATCATATAATTTTTTGCCCAATAGTGCTGGAAATATATTTATAAGGACAAATAATAATATCACGAATGTCATAAGTAAGAACTGTGCTTTAATAGCATATCCTTTATTAAATAAATAATTATTAGATATAAAAAACACAAGTATTGTATTTAAAACAAGCATTAAACAAGCCATATAACTCACTCCTTGCAAAACCATAATAGCATATAAAAAGGCGCATTGACAATGCACCTTTTTATTTCTATCTTTCTTTAATAACTAATTTATCATTAGCAACATCTATTACCAATTTAGAATTATCTTTTATTTCATCATTTATTAATTCCATTGCCAGTAATGTTTCTAAATTATCAGAGACAAATCTTTTAATTGGTCGAGCACCAAATGATTCATCATAAGAATTATTGATAATGAAGTCTTTCGCTTGAGCAGTTAATTCAATGCTAATATCTCTATCTCGTAAACGATATTCTATTTCTTTTATAATCTTATCTAATATCTTATATACAACGTCTTTATTTAGACTATTAAAGAATAAGATTTCATCTATTCTATTTAAGAATTCTGGCTTAAATGTAGAATGTAATTCTCTATTAATTAATTCATCTTTATTAGGTAAGTTTTCTAGTATGTATTCACTACCTATGTTACTAGTCATAATAATTATAGTATTTTTAAAATCTACTGTACGTCCTTGGGAATCAGTTATTCGGCCGTCATCTAATATTTGTAATAGGATATTAAAGACATCATGATGGGCTTTTTCTATTTCGTCGAATAGAACTATTGAATAAGGATTACGTCTTACTGCTTCAGTAAGCTGTCCCCCTTCTTCATAGCCAACATATCCAGGAGCAGCGCCAATTAAACGAGATACATTATAGCTTTCCATATATTCTGACATATCAATTCTAATCATATGTCTTTCATCGTCAAACAGTTCATAAGCTAAGGTTTTGGCTACTTCTGTTTTTCCTACACCAGTTGGTCCCAGGAATAAGAAGGAACCAATTGGTCTATTTGGATCTTTGATACCCGCTCTACTTCTAATTATCGCGTTACTAACCTTCTTTAAAACAGAATCTTGCCCTATTACTCTTTTTTTCATATTGTCTTCTAGTTTTAGAAGTTTATCTTTTTCTCCTTCAACTAGCTTAGATACTGGGACATTAGTCCATTTAGAAATAACAGCAGCTATGTCTTCTTCTTTAACTGTATCACTTAATAAAGTGTTTTTAGTATTCTTTTGGAGATCTTCTAATTCTTTCTCTAATCTTGGTATTTCCCCATGACTTAGTTTAGCTGCCGTTTCTAGATCATAACTATTTTCAGCGTCTTTTAAACGACGACGAGCTAGTTCTAATGATTTTTTCTTATCTAATATTAATTCATTAGCTTCTTTTTCTTTAGCAAAATCTTCTTTTAGTTTTGATTCTTGTAATTTTAAGTCATATAATTCGTTATCTAATTCTTGTAATCTCTTTTTAGAAGCTTCATCTTTTTCTTTTTTAAGAGATTGTCTTTCTATTTCCATTAACATTATTTTTCTAGTTAGACGGTCTAAAGGAACTGGTACAGAGTCCATTTCTACTTTAATTGTGGCACAAGCTTCATCTACTAAATCGATAGCTTTATCTGGTAAGTATCTATCAGTGATATATCTATCTGATAAAGTTGCTGCCGCGATTAAAGCTCTATCTTTAATAGTCACACCATGATGAACTTCAAAAGAACTCTTTAAACCTCTTAGAATAGCAATAGTGTCTTCAACAGATGGAGCTTGAACGATAATCTTTTGGAAACGTCTTTCTAAAGCGCCATCTTTTTCGATATATTTACGATATTCGTTTAGGGTAGTTGCTCCTATACATTTTATTTCACCACGAGCAAGCATTGGTTTTAACATGTTTCCAACATTCATTGTTCCTTCTGAGCCATCACCAACTATCATATGAATCTCATCTATAAACATAATAATTGAGCCATTAGATTCTTTAATCTTATTTAAAACTGCTTTTAATCTTTCCTCGAATTCACCACGGTATTTAGCACCGGCTACTAAAGCAGCTAAATCTAGTTCCCAAATAGTTTTTTTCTTTAAACTTTCTGGAACATCCCCACTAATTATACGCAATGCCAAGCCTTCAACGATAGCTGTTTTACCTACACCCGGTTCCCCAATTAAAACGGGGTTATTTTTAGTTTTACGTGAAAGAATTCTTGTAATACTTCTTATTTCTTCGTCTCTGCCTATTACAGGGTCTATCTTATTATTCTTAGCTAGTTCTGTAATATCACGACCATATTTTACTAATACATCTTCTTGTTCTTCTTGCTGTGGATATCCATAATTCATAGTATCCCTCCTTTTTACTAGCTACATTATAGCACATAATTAGCACTTGTCAATATAGAGTGCTAATTATTTTTTTAAAAAAAAGAAAAGCTCACTTTTCTCATTTTTTCGTAAATACTTCACTAGCGTCATATGACATATAGTCCATCATCTCATCGAGGAAAGCGCCATTTCCTACCCCGACATACGGCCATTCTTTATCAGAAAAGACCTTGATTGCACCAATGCTTTCGTTTACGATTAATTCATTAATTTTTTTACATAGAGAACCTTCTACCTCACCCTTGATATCAAAGATAAAGCTCGGTAAATACTTCATCTTTGCAGCTTTTTGATAATCTTTTAAAAATGGTCTGATAAACGTTTCGCAATATACAGGACACCAGCCAGCGGCTATGGCCGCATCGAGACCCAACGTTCTATAGTTTGTGTATTTATCCTCTAAATCTAATCTCGCCTTATTTAAATAGCTGATTAGATCCGCAAAACTTTTCGCATCTTTCGCATATTTAAATAATCCGGAAAACATTTCGTCAAATTCATTAATTCTTTCCTGATTAAAAAATTTTGTTGTTTCAAGCAAGCCAAAGACAACTGATAAACTTAAGTACTCTCTTCTAATTATCGACATCCTATCAACATCGTCTGGAGCCAGTTTTACATCTATGTCTTTTAACCAAAACGAGGTCAAACACACGAACGAGCGCTTATGGCTATCAATTGTCGGAGGATTATTTCTCACTATTTCTTGTAAATATTCTTTCCTAGCATCTGCCGGTATTCCGGTTATTATCGCGCTCATTTCCGTATCTTTTACCGCAATGGCTAGTTTTTCTTTTGTATTTATTGTATTCATATTCCCGCCTGATTTATTTATTTCTTTTTTTTATGATATTACTAATTTCAAATATTATAACGCAAAGTGCTGAGCCACCAGTATCGATGATGACGTCACCTATTTCGGCCGATCTTCCACTTATAAATAACTGATGAACCTCATCGCTAATGGCATATAATAAACAACATATAATAGCAATTAAGTATATCTTATTAGGTTTTATTCCACTACTTTTTAGAGAAAAGACTAATAATATACACAATACAGCGTATTCAAAAGCGTGGGCTATTTTCCTAACTTTGGGATGTAGTATTTCTACCTTCTCCATTTTTTCGGATTCTGTTTTTTTCTTCTCGACAATATTTATCACATCATAGGTAACTTTTTTGCTAGTGGAAGTAGATTGATACCCATCATTGGCCGAAAAAGAAAATATTATTCCCATCCACAAAATAGTTATTATCCACAATATAATTGTTTTCTTGTTCATATTATCACGTCCTATGTAATTATAACATCTTTTATTATTATTTTCGAAGAATCATATAAGGATTTTCTAAAGGTTTCTTTTGAAAACCCAAATGGTCTCGGTCAATAATTCCTGTTAGCAATATTTCTCCTCTTATTAGCCGCTCATATTCTTTTGCTGATATAGGGATGTTAAACGAAAAGTCTTGTTTATCTTCATAATAACTGCCATTTATATACCATGAAGTATAACCATCCAGAAGGTTTTTACGGTTTTCAGGTGTTAGTTCTATCCACCCGTCTGTTAATAGTTTGTTAGCTGCCGCCCTTCTTTCTCTCGTCAAGCGCATATAATAACCAGGATAGCAATTCATGAGGCCGCAAACTCCTAGTCTTTCTATAAAAGTATTTCTTTCGTAAAAGAAGCGCGAATAGTTAGTATCTATTAAATATTCTTTACCGCCAAGGTAAACAATTAAGACAAAATGTTTACCTCTCCCTTCAAATAGATTTAGCGCTTGAGAAAAGCCTGGCCAAATTGTATATACTTTGCCGTCTATTCCTTTCTTTTTAAAAGAAGACAGGCATTTTTCTAAAGCCCCTATATATATATCGTCCTGCGATACCCTCGCTGGAGGTACAGCCATGTCCATATTAAGGCACCGCCTAGTTTTGTACACTATATATCTGAGAGTTTGTTCATTATCGTCGTAATGTTTTGGGTCTGGCACCAGCATTTCTAGCGAACCAAAATCTCTCGTTGGTACAAACTTTGAATCTCCAAACTTAGATTCTAATTTAAGCAACATCTTCGATAGTTGATTAACGCACCCTTTATTCAATTCATAATAACTATAACTTTGGTACTCCTTAGCATAGAGGTACGCACGTACAAGAGTATCATAGAGGTACGCACGTACAAGAGTATCATGGTCCGGGTTTCCCTGTAAGTCCTTATATATTCCCAAATTTTCCATGGCGGCTCTGAAGGCATCTGCAGTAACATTACTCATTTTGCTCAGCTCCTTTGTGTTTTTCTATTATAAACTAGTAAATAAGAATAAGCAATTATTAGAACACAAAAAAAGCTAGCGTGTCACGGCTAACTTTATAAAAAGTAGTAAACTAAAAGACCGGTCATGTTTACTACAACACACTTGAGTTGACATCTCAATTAATCCACTTATTAATAATCTAAAAGATTATGGCTGGATTATTAGTAATCCGCTTTGAAAACTACTAAACAATTAATACCTACGTTGCAACTTTTAAACAATAAATCGTTTAAATAGTATTTAATTTAGTAGTTAAGCTTTTTTCAAAGCATTACTAAGTGTGTACCATTTAAATGTAAGATTGGACAAGCCAACTTACGATTTAGTAAAGAATGTCTTTAGCACATTCTTTACAAGCATGTTATTAAGTAAACTTAATAAACATGGATAAAATTATATAAAATAATTTTATCTCGTTGTACTATATTAAATATCTTACAACTGAATCTAGTATAATATGTTTTTTTATTTTTGTAAATACTTTTTTTGTTCTTTTTTTAGCATTTGATACACCAGTAAATAAATCCAGTTAAATACTGAGTTTGTATGAGGTGTCAAAGTGTAAAGTTGTTCTATTGGGCATTGTTTTCCTTTATTTTCTTTATATATATCTTTAGAGATACTGCTATAAGTAGTATGTTTATTAGATACATAGATAGTATCTTGATATTGAATGGATTCATTCGGTTATACATCTTATCTTTAGTCTTATTATAGTAAATAGTATTCTTCTTATTATTACTATCTAGGTAATATATTTTGTCGTCTAATTCATATTTAATTGCGTATCTATTGTCTCCTCTATTTCCTAGAATTGTACCTTTAACAAAGTTTTTGTTTTTGTTGACAACTGAATAGTAATCACTTATATCGTATGCTTCTCTAATTAAACCAAAGGCAGTTATTATAACGATTATTAAGAATATTGCTTTGTATTTAGTCTTGTTTTCATCTTTTTTTCTTATAAAGAGGATTAGTTCTAATATAGCTATTACAAGTATGAGAATTAGTATAAGAAATTTAGGATACAAATTGTTCCTTTGTAGTTTATTAGACAAATCAATATATAGACAATCTTTTTTATTACAATAGAATAAAGGAACGTTCTTAATAGTACTAGGATCTACTTTGTCATTATAGAAATCTTTTATTCTTTTTATTTCTACTAATTCTTTATCATTGGTATAATAAACAAACTTATTATTTATTTTTTCACCATATACTTTAGTATAGTTTTTTATATCTAATCTAATACTTAGATTAGTAGAAATAATAACTACTAAGAATAAAACCATTATATATACTAGTATTTTTAATGTTTTATTAACTATATCTATTTTAATTATGTCTTCTTGTTTATCCATATTATTCACCTATAGTAATGATATCATCTCTTAATATTGTTGTAAATGTATTCAAATAGAGTAAAAATAGTAGATTCCTATTAGAATCTACTATTTATTAATTATTACTGCTTAATACGAAAGCGTCTGATTTTCTTTGTGTATCTTATATCCAAGTTTTGTTAATGCCTCTGCCAGCTAACACCGCTACAAATTCTTCATCGCTCTTAACCATTATTGTTTCTCTCTTATAATTTTTATAACTCATATTGTTATCCTTTCTAATTACAACTAAATACTCGTTGAGTCCCCTTATCTATATCTTTTTGCATATTATAACCGATTCTTGGTTGATTGCTATAATACTTAACAAAAGCCGCTACTAAGGGTTTTACATCTTCATCTGAAAAGTCCTCCGCTATAGACGCAAACATGATTGGACAACAATCAGTTGATTCGTCACATGTTGACACTTTATAGTGTTGTTCTACTTCATATTTACCATTTAACGCGGCAGTTATCTCCGTTGTAGCAAAACCGCTATCTATTTCAATAGATATATGTGGCGGTTCACCTTGAACTAATTTAGCGGTAATTGTTTTACTTTTATCTTTGTATTCATAATTGCTAACTGATAGATAATGTCCATTTGTACCATCAGCTTCTTGAAAAGAAACACTAATAGATTTTACTTGTTCTTTATTACTATTATATAAGATTGTATGAAAGCCTCGAGTTTTATACAAATTATCTAGTTCTATTATTTGATTTCCTTCACTGGTAGACGCGGCTTCTGGGGTCATTACAACTCCTTTGCTGATGTTAACCGTTAAATTGCCTCCATTTTCAGGCACTTCTAAGCCATATTCTTGCAAATCTGCTAAGAGAGTTTGGAAATCATTCAGTGTCTTACTTTGGTAATATAATCTTTCGACTTCTTCAACTAATCCAGGAAAATGATTTCTATAATAATTTGTTAGTAATCCCAATGCTGTACATTGATTAGCAAATGAAGTTAGCACTTGTCTAGATGTAGCAGTTGTCGAAACCTTACTATCTTTTAGTTCCGCGAAGAACTTTTCTTGAGTTTGAGCTGTATTTTGTGTTTCTTCATAAATAATATGACCAGTATAGCCAATCAAACGAGTAGCCACATCAGGAATAGTCTCTTCTATCCTAAAGCTATTTTTTAATAAAGAGCCTTCAATCGTTGTCTGATTTTTTCTAACATCTCTATGAGATATAAACGCAAGTCCTCCCATACTAGGCACTACCCCAACTTTTTGATAATCAATAATATCACCAGTTTTATCAGTTCTTATATACTCACTTAAAATAAAAGTATTATCGTCTGGTTTTTGTTTTCTGGACTTTTTTAATCTTCGTATGGTAATCTCTTCATTGTCATATTTAAAGGTGATTCGATCCATTTTGTTTAATGTATCAATAGAAACCATCTCAGCTGTACCTTCGGTTTCTTGGTATCCTCCTAGAACGTTAGGTAGTACTATTGGACAAATACGATATTCTGTTTTTCCATCGCCAGTTTGCACTCGTTTTTCAAATCTTGTATATATACCATCAACGCGTATCCTAAAACCTAAGTCTGACAAAATTTCTTCGACACCATTCATTCCCTCTAAAGCGCTTAAATCATCACTAGATGGTAAGATAAGAGAAAATGTTTGACCATTCATTCTATATGCTAGTTCGCTCAATTCATGATACTCTTTTTCAGTTATTGCCCAAGCTGTCGCCTCAATGCCTGTAAATCCATTGGATTTAGATGGAAGTACAAATTGTATACTTTCCCCTTCTCTATCAAGCAGTTCTATAGTGCCATCTTCGGTGTGGTGAAAATGTAGCCCTTGTTCTTCTAAAAACTTTTCCATTTGCTGTCTAGTTTCAAATTCCCTACTTGTAACCATATTAATTCCCCCTTATTTATAATATGATAATTTATTTTTGAATAGAGGCATTAGGCGCAATGCCTCTATTTGATTTTGTGTATTAATCTTCTTTCTTTGTCATTATATTACCTATAGCCAGTTATCTTTTCTTTTTTTATTATTGTTGGCTATATACTATCGCTACCCCTTTATCATTTTTGGCTACACGTAACATATAATCCACTAAATAAGATTGGCTTCGATAGTATTCAAGAAAAGGCTCAATTAAAGGTTTAATATAATCTTCACCCTCTACAACATCTGCCAATGCGGGTGGGCAACAGCTTTCGGCAATGTTTTTTGGAAGCTGAAAATCCTCATCTTTTTCGACGGTACCATCTAGGTATACTTTGGAAGCTGTGGTACCGACATTTCCTTCATATGTAATATGTATATATGGCTTTTCTGAGCTTATAAATTCAGCCGTAATAGTTTTCTCTTGATCTACATATTGATACTTACTCATCATTAATCGGTTTAGGTTCGACTTGGGGTCAAAAAAGTCTATAGTAATTTTCTTAATTGTTTTTCCATCACCTGAAGTTTTTTCAACACAGAAGCCCTGCTTTTCATATATACTTTTTATGTCTATTAGTTGCTCTTTTTTCCGAATAAATCCTACAGTTTCCGGTGTCATTACAATGCCGTCTGCGAGATTGACACATAAATAATCATGTTCTTTTTTTATATATATACCTAAGCCCCCTAAATCATATAATAGAGTTCTTATGGTTCGGCTAAGCTGGATTGGTTGAAAATACTCTTCATAATAATTGAGTAGTTTTATGACGGCTTCATTATTTAGCAATTTTTCTAATATTTGAGATATCTCGGCAGCTGTTAAGGTTGGCTTTGTTTGTGTATACTTCTCACTTATCATTTGTGATACTTGAGATATGATTCTTTTTCCATTTGGTGATTTGTTTTCTATCATAATGGATATTATTTTGTTTAAGTCAAATCTTATATGAATATTTTTATCAGATTCACTTTGGCAAATGTGTACCCCAGGAAAAAACTCACCCTTTGGCGTAGCAAACCACTCTAGAGAGACACTTAAGGAAGAATTGTCCGCTCTTTTTTCTCTATAAGACAAACTGTCTTTATCGAAAAAACGGAAACAACTTGCACCAACGATACGTCCATCTGGAGATTCGTAAGTTACCATTCTTTTTGGCCCCGGGCATTCTACCACTTGGTAGGTTTCAAAAGGGTATCCTATTGTCTTTTCATTTATAGTCGGAATTAAATCTTTAGGGTCAAAACCTAGTGATGTTAACACCATTGTAGTTGCATTATCCATCTGCTTTTTCTTTTCTCTAGTTATAGGTTCTACTTTTTTTTGGTTGGTTAGTGATTGATATGCTTTATTAAACCAAGGAAACAACATACAATAGTAATCTATTACTCTATAATCAAATTTTGTGAAAAAGCTTCTCATCACTGCCAAATCTTTTAATGCGTCGTTATTTAATCTATTATCTATGTATTCAACTTTACCATCCGCAAATATTTCTAGTGTTTTAGACGCTTTAAAGCCTCTTTCGGTCATTTCCCCGATAGAAAGTGTAACGCTATTATACCCGCTTTTGATGTTAACGGATGATGGCAAGGAGATTTGGTGTGTAGTTCCGCCGTATTCTCTATGTCTTGTTAAATACCAAATTGAAACAACGTCATTTTCGAATTGCTCTGTTCTTAGAGTGAATTCTTCTTTTTTGTTTTTTGTTCTTAATGTTAGTTTTTTTGGCCACATTAATAGTTCCTCAAGGGAAATCCTTGTATTTTCACTTTCTAATTGATCTATTGTAAATACAAGCTTTTCTTCACCTTTATAAAAAGAGACGCTTTCATTTTTAATGACAAGACTAATTCCTAAACTAGCAAAAAGAACCTTGGTTTGGAACAAATAAATAACATCCCCTATCCAATGGTACAAACCGCAATAGTACCTAAGCAGTTTTTTATCCACAGTACTTAAAATATCTAAGATTTCTTTTCCTTTTTTTTCGTCAACAGGTGTACCTTTTTCAAATACAAATGTGTTCTTTACGTCAGTTTTAAGATAGGTAAGTGTATCCTTTGTTACGGAGATTTTTTGATCAATACCACGGCTAGTGTTTTTTATACTTAGTCGATAATAATCTTTAAAATCTTTTGAATTCTTATCTACTGTATGTAACTCAATGGTTTGCTTCAAACAGTTTTCGGCACTGGTTCTAATGTGACTTGGATTTTTATACTTTGTTATTATCCATTTTTCGTCATTCTCGCCATTTGGAACTCTTGATATTGTATATTTAAAATCAGATGGATAACCATCTCTACTCACTTGTATGCTATTAAGCGTTCCAACCATATCCAAACCAATCTTTTTATCTTGGACTGGCTGGGTAATTTTTATTACCTTTTTGACTTCCTCTATTGATATTGTATTTTGGGGTGTACCTATTGGATATATATATACTTGATTATAATTAGAATTGTATTCTGCTAGTAATACACCAACCTCATAACCAAGAGGCTTAAAAACCTTTTTAAGAATTTCCAACCCATTTTGTTCTTGTTCATTCAAAGTTGTTCTTTTTGCCATCATTTTTCTACCACCTTAATTAACGCTTCGTGTGAAGCGTTAATACTCATTATATTTTATTAATTAATTGTTATTCTTCTATGTTCTTCTAATTGAGATATTATTCCTAGTATTACTAGTATTACTACAAAGATGTTTACAGCAATCATTAGTTCTCCTGATAATGCTGGAAATAATATAGTAATAGCCCTTTTAATTATGGTTGCTCCTAATACACTAGCTACTAAAGCATATATTAGTACTCTAAATCTAAGGGCTAATAATGCGATAAAGATTGCTATGAATAATCTTACTATAAAGAATACTATTTGATTATTAATTGTTATATACTCTGGTATAGCAAGGAACGCTACGTATCCAACAGCTATAAAGAGAGCTATTCTTTCCAGTTTGTATCCTACGGATGCAAAACATAGACCGACTATTGTTTCTATTATAAATGGTATTACTCCTGTACTATAGTCAAATAAGGCAAGAATATCTCTAGCTAAATAAAATCCTAGTAGGAACCAAATAAATGTAATAATAATCCTTTCTAAGGTATATCCTTCAAATATAAAGATTAGTCCGATAACAAACATTATTACTACTTCAATAACCGTTAATAAATCTGTCATTAAAACCTCACCTCCAATGTCCTTTCGTTGGCTATATTATAAGGTATAACTTGGTATTTTTCAATTTTTTCTTTCTTTAATTCCTTAGTAATAGAAATAATAGAATTATTGTGCTAAAATATTTATATAATAGAGGTGATAATATGTATATAGATGCAATATTATTAGTGGTATTATTACTGCTTGTAGCGATATTTTTTAGAAGGTATAGCTCTTTTGTATTAGCACTAGGTATAATAGAAACATTCTTACGAATCATATCTTTTATTAAGAATAATATTGGATTAAGTGATGTAGCCTTAGTATTAAATAAATATTTACCTGATAATATATTTGCTATTATAGATAGATATACTAAGGGCTTATTAAATATAGGATTAAAATGGTTATTTGTTATATTTATGTGTAGTTTCTTATTCTATATAACAAGAGTATTTATTAGAAAGAAAAAAATATAAACTCCAGTAGGAGTTTATTTTATTAGTTCAAGATATTTCTTTTCTAGTTTTATAACTTCTTCAGTAATATCATAACCTTTTTCTTTTATGATAGAAGAAGTATCATCTCTTTTAAAACTTGCTGCATTATCAATTATTAGTTTTCTCCATATTCTAAGAGGACTTGTTAAGTCTAATAGAGAGGTAGTTGGTAATAAGGCACAATCTTCATCAATTTCAGAAGAAGCTACACATAGTAACCCAGCAGCTTGAGCTTCTACTAGAGTTAATGGATATCCTTCATAGAAAGATGGTAAGACAAAGGCGTCCATTGCTTGGTATACTTTTTCAACATCGCTTACTTGACCCAAGAATTTAATACTATCATAGATACCCATAGAGTAAGCCTTAGATCTTATTTCTGCCATTAGAGGTCCTTGCCCACCTAGTATTAAGTAACTTTTATCTACTTTATCATGAATAGATTTGAATAACTCTAATAAGAATTCGTGATTCTTTTGAGAGATGAATCTTCCTATATGACCAATTACTATGTCGTCGGGATTAAAACCTAAATCTTTTCTCTTTTTTATTCTACTCTTTTTATTGTATTTAAATTTATCTAATTCAATAGCGTTTCTTATTATAAAGACATTACCATTATTGTATTCTTTCTCGCCAAATAGAAATTTACCAGCATTAGGACTGCAAGCGAAATAATGGGTAGCGTTTTGTTTTAAAAGTATTTTATAGATATTCTTTAATAGTTTACCTTCTTCTAATTTAATAGAAGTATTATGCGAATGAGCTATTCTAATATTTATATTAGCTTTTTTAGCTGCTTTTAATGATAGATAGCTTAAAGCATTAGTATGAGAATGTACTATATCGTATTTACCTTTAATTAATATTTGTGTTAGATCTTTTATATATTTAGCACTATTTTCATAGGGAGATACTAGGATAACTCTACCCCCTAGTCTATTAATAGTTTCATATGGTATGTTAGTTGAATCACTTTCACAAATAAAGTCAAATCTAAATTTTTTCTTATCAATATATTTAAAATAGTTTAAGACGACATTCTCTGCTCCACCGCCAACCCATTTGCCGATTACTTGAGCTACTCTAATTATTCCCACGTTTTCACCCCATCTCGGATTTATTATACAACAAAAAACAAGTATTTACTACTTGTTTAATTCGACATTGCTAATTCAAGATTTAATCTTAATTTACCATTAGCCGCTTTGTTTTCAAAGTCGACATCTTCACCTTCTAACCAAAGATATATACGTATTTTAGAAACACCGGCTGGTACACGCATTAAATCTTGGTTTTGATTATAACCAACTGTAGTAGTTATTTGTGGTTTCATAGCGGTAAAATAAGGGGAATTCTTTGTTGCAGTAAAAGGAACTTCATCATTAAATTCTCGATTTATTCCTACATATGATAATAATGAGCCACCTGTTCTAGGAATAGTCATGTTATAGTATTTCTTAGCATTAGCTACTCCACCTTCAGTATGAACATCATAGTTAGGTTCCCAAATAATTGAACTGGTTCCCGACAATTGATTTTGAGCTGTATAAACAGATGTTGTTTCACTAACTGTTCCATTATAGACAAAACCCAATCTAGCAGCATTTTGACCGCCAGAATCTATTCCTTCTCTATCTATAACGTTAGAATTAGTCGTTATTACTAAATCGGAAGGGATTGTAGCAAGTATAAAAATATCAAAAGCTACGTAGTGATGCCCATCACAAGCATCATCTCCTACACAGTTTATCTCATGTTCTTGACGAGATGTTAAGGAAAAGTTTCCATTAACATCTTCATGAACTAAGCCATAATACATATTTAGAGTACCACCTCTTACAGAACCATCTGTAGATACACCATATAGAGTATCGGGGAATTGGTTTAAAGCATTAGGGTATGTCTTATAGGCATCATGTAATTCTTCTACTGTTACTTCGTTATCCCAGTTAATCGCATCGGCTGATACTTGGATACCATTTACTGTAGCTACATTAATATCAATGGAATCTATTAAAGCATTTTTATTTGCTGAGAACCAAGCATATGTAGCACTAGATAAGACTATGATACTAAATACGAATAAGAAAATAATAAGTATTATTTTTCTCTTCTTTTCATCTTTTTTCTTTTTTTTGGTCATATTATCACCTATTATTCTTTATTAATTATTTTTTTACTTTCGAATAAATCATTAATTAAATCAATATTTAATCCCATGTCTTCTAAGTAATAACTATTAATCATTATCTTTAAGTCCTTAACTAGATTATCTATATTTCCTTCATCGAGCAAATCTTTAGTTATCTTAATATTTAGTAATTGATAATGATCAGATATTACTTCAGTTAAATCGTTATCATAGTTAAATTTACTATTTCTAATTACATTAACATTATTACTATTAATGAACTCATCAAAGGCTTTTACAAGTTCTTTTACGACATCGATATTAGATTCTTCTTTACTAGTTTTGATACATTTACGTAAATAAGTCTTAAATGATATAGCAAATTGAAATGCTTCGTAGATTGTAGATGTGTCAGATAGGTTTTTACTCATAGCTTCATAAACAGAAGCATTATCATATTCATCAAACTTATTACTTAATTCTTTCATCTTAGTATTTAAATCAACATATAGTTTTTCTAAGTCAACTTTCTTCTTGAAAATCCAGAAACCTTTAGATGCTCCATTAGTAATCTCGCTATTAATTTTAGCTAATTCTGAAGATAAAGAATCTATTTCTTTACTAATAGTAGCTACTTCTCCATTATGATTAGCTTTTTCAGCGTATTTCTTTTTAATATCATCTAGTACAAAAGTATATTTTTGAAAATTTCGATATTCTTCAACATTGGCTAGGAGATTCTTTAGATCGCCAATAGCCTTCTTTTTATCTTCACTACTAGTATTTTCATTAAAGTATTTAGCATAGCATTTATCTACATTAACAACTGTATAATCATTAAGTATTAGTTCACTATTCATAAAGCCATTAATAATACTATATTTATCATAATGTTTTAATTCATATAATTCTTTTAAGATATTATCTCTTTTTATAATCATATCTTCATATGATAAATTATCTGAGAATAATTCTCTTTTCTTTTTTTCTATATAATCATTAAACTTATTTTTATTTTTATTATATAGAAGTCTTATATTCATAGAAACATGCATTATAACATCAGGACATTTCCAGTGTAATTCTTCAAAGACATATTTCATTCTTTCTAAAGAATCATCTACTAGTAGTTCTTTAATATAATCTCTAGCATAAATACTATAGACAAAGTTATCAGCCGTTAAAGGAACATCAGCCTCATTAAATAGTTTGAAAATAGTCTTAATATCATTATTAACATTTTCTAAATCATTTTTAAAAAAATGATTAAGTCTATAGAGAATATTATTAATACCTAGTTTTTCAAATGGAGTATTCAAAGGATTAAAAAGACGTAAGTCTTTTAATCCTTCTAACTCATTTTCTAATAGTGATACTTTTTCACTTTCTTCAACTTTCAAATATTTACTAGAACGTTTTTTGATTTCATCATATAGAGTATTTCTTAAAGTAGTATATTCTTCCTCTAAACTTGATACTTTTTCTTTATAGGCCTTTAAGTTCTTTTGATTATTAAGAGGCATACTAGATAGGACTTCTTTTAATACGTCAACATCATGATTAAAGTCTTCCATTTTTTTAATTTTCATTATTTATTCCTGCTTTCTACTTCAGTATTTTGTTCTGTTTTTAAGAATTCTATTAGTTCTTCTACTGCTCGATAATACTCGATTAATTCTCTTAAACTTAGTTCACTTATTTCAACTTCCATAAAACACTCTCCTATCTAATAATTATATATTGATATACACTACCAATTGGTACATCTAAATCACAAATCGTAAATACTAATCTATATGTTCCAGTAATATTATTTTCTCCTATATGGAGTTTATATTCAACCTCCGCTGGCAGATTATTTGTTACTTGATATTCTAATCTTTCAGGGTTAGCTAATGTAAGAGTATCAGTTACATAATCTTGTAAGTCTACTCTTTCATATAATAAGCTATACTCATTGCCATCACCATATACTCTTCTTTCTAAATGAACTCTTAAATTAGGATTATTTAAACCAGAAGAAGTAGTAATATTATAAACTATTTAATAACTACCATTGGCATCTAAACCAGTAGTTTTATCTATTGTTACATAGACGTCTTCACTTTCAACATCTAATCCATATAAATTATTTAGAACAGTTAAAGTTTTTTCCATAAAGGTATTATTCATTTCACCATAGTATAAACCATCGTACGAACCAAAACTTTCAATAACCACTCGATAAGTACCATTGGAAAGATTAGAATTAGCCGTGTTGATAATTATATTGGAATCAACATTTGATACTTTATCAGCAAGAGTAATTCTTGTAGTACCATCTGTTTGTGGATAATATGGAACATCATTTAATATGAAGGTAACACCTAGTAAACTTAAACCATCTAACATATGATTATTACTATCATAGATACTTATTTTAGCACCAAGTTTATAGTCATAATAGGTTGTATCGGCTATAGTTGTAGTTGTTCCCGCTACTGATTGTGGTTGGAATTCAGAATGTAATTGCAAAGTAGTACTTTCTCCTACATAAACGGTATCTTTAGTAAATGATCCAGTTGTATTAATTGAAGCCGCTGTATTAGCATAGACACTAAACTTAATATTACCATGTTCCCAAGCAGCAATAGTTATTTCGGTTTGATCATCTTGAGAACGTATCTCTAATTCGAGGTTAGATTCTATTATATTTTCTGTAATATTAGTATTGGCAAAGTCGACTATGAAGATAAACTCTTCATCGGCATAGTTACCATTTTCATGGTAGTAGACAGTATTTTCATAAGCATCGTTATAGACGTTAGTTGGACTAGTACTATCCATCTTAATAAAGTCACGGAGGTAATAACTTACCTGTCTATTAGTAGCTAATTCTGTTTCTTTAGCAGTAATATTTGCACTAGTAACAGTATAGTAATAGTATTCATTTTCTACTTTATCTAACATTGTTATCGTAGTACCAACCGGTAAGACAGAGTCACAGTTTAGGGCTCTATAGTAACCAGTTTGGTATAATGAACGATTATTTTCTGGTTCTACGAATAATGTATAGAAAGCACTAAACGCGCTCTTATTAGTTATATTAACCGTTGTAGTTGGGAATATATCATATTGTTTACCAGCTGTTATAGAAGCATCGTAGGCTATATCGTTAATAACATTTCTACTAATATTAACTGTTATACTAATTCTTTTTATGTCGACTGTTAAATCATCAATTGGTACAATAGCATTCATACTAATATTAATATAACCAATACTTCCTACTGTAGCTATATTCTTAGAGTGATATAAGTAGAATAGTAAAGATGGTGTAGCAGTTGTATTTTCTGCTATATACTCAAGATTATCTCCTATTTGAGGATTAGTTGTATAGAAAGATGTTTTACTATTAGCAGCCCAACCAGTATTAGAAGATGTCATTACGAAAGCAAAGTTTTTATCAGCGTCATCATCAGTTGCGGCTACTTTAGGTATACTAGACTTATTAACTAAGTTAATACCATCTATTAATCCTCCATCTG
Source organism: uncultured Mycoplasmatota bacterium (assembly GCA_947303405.1). Lineage (GTDB taxonomy): Bacteria > Bacillota_I > Bacilli_A > RF39 > UBA660 > Coprovivens. The sequence goes on along the minus strand of CAMYYH010000015.1, from coordinate 183 downwards.
AGAATCCTGTTACATAGAACTTAGTATTAGGATTTTCAAATTGCATCAATGGTAACTCAAAAGTACCCATTGTTGAGAACTTAGAAGCTGTCATAGAGAATTCAAATTCGTAAACGTTAACACCAATAGCCCAAATATAATAATTTGCATCTTCTGGCGTAGGCTCAACATATTTAATAGTTA
>CAMYYH010000014.1 GCA_947303405.1 uncultured Mycoplasmatota bacterium | reverse complement strand
ATATAGTGTTAAGAAATTAGGTAATGATATAGTTGAGAGTACTGATATATATCAAGTAGAAGATGGTTCTTTATATAATGTAGATAAAGATATAATTGATGATAAGTATGGAAGTTTGTATTGGAAGTATTTACAGACCCCATTATCAGAAGTAGATTTTACGCAATTACTTAAAGAGAATAATGACACTGTAGGTTGGTTAATAGTTAATGATACTAATATTAATTATCCTGTAGTACAAACTACTGATAATGAATACTATTTAAATCATGCTTATGATAAGACAAGTAATAATGCTGGATGGGTATATGCTGATTTTAGAGATAATTTCAATGTGCTTAGTAATAATACAGTAATATATGGACATGGTAGAAAAGATAAAGTTATGTTTGGTTCTTTAACAAGAACACTGGATAAGAATTGGTATACTAATGAAGAAAACCAGATTATACAGTTATCTACTTTAAGATTTAATACTATGTGGCAAATATTTTCTATATACACTGTTGAAGCAGAGAGTTATTATATCTCTACTGATTTTGATAGTACGGAAAATTATACTAAATTTTTAGGAGATATGCTAAGTAGAAGTATTTATGATTTTGGAGTTAATCTTAGCGCCGATGATAAGATAATAACTTTATCTACTTGTTACAATGATAACGGTATTAGATTAGTAGTACAAGCTAAGTTAGTTAAAATACAAGAAAGACAATAGGAACATAGTTCCTATTTTTTTTGTTTAAAAAATTACTATATATCAAAGCAAGAAAAAAAGCTATTAAATAGCTTTATTTACCCAAAGGTACTTGTTGTGTAATACAATGGATATTTCCTCCACCTAGAAGGATTTCTCTAGCATATACTGTTTCAATCTTTCTATCTGGATATAGTTCTTGTAATAGTTTTATAGCCTTTTCATCATTAGGATCATTGAATATAGGTAGGGCTATAAAGCCATTTCCTGTATAGTAGTTAACATATGAACCGGCCATTCTATCGCCTGGTTTTCTTGGAAGAGTACCCTCGACACTATCTACTCCCCCACTTTCTTCTTCTGTAATTATTAGTGGTGAAGGACAATTTAGTTTATGTATTATTAGTTTTCTTCCTTTGGCATCTGTTACATTACTTAGGTATTCGTAAGCTTCAACGCTTCTTTCATATTGAGGATCATTTACGTCGTCAGTCCAAGCTAGAACAACTTCTCCTGGACGAACGAAATTACACATATTATCAACGTGACCATTAGTATCTTCATCCATGTATACTCCTCGTGGTATCCATAGAACTTTTTCGACATTTAAGTACTTTTTAAGATATTCTTCTACTTCTTCTTTGCTCATACTAGGGTTTCTGTCTGGAGCTAGTAAGCACTCTTCAGTAGTTATACAGGTTCCATCGCCATCAACATGAATAGATCCGCCTTCGAGAATGAACTCACTTGCATCATAAGTATCAACCCATTCAAGATCGCATATTTTACCTCCTAGTAAATCGTCGAAGTCCCAAGGATAATAGATACCTTCTACTAAACCACCATAGGCATTAAAGCCCCAGTCTATTCCTCTAACATTTCCTTTGTCATCTACAACAAATGATGGGCCACTATCTCGAACCCAAGAATCGTTATTAGACATTTCTACCACTCTAATATTAGGGCCTAGCATATTTCTAGCATTAACATACTGATCTTGATTGACAAGCATTGTCATTGGTTCGTATTTTGCAATTATATTGGCAACTTCAACGAATACTTTTTGAGCGGGTTTACCGCCATAACGCCAGTTATCTGGTCTTTGAGGCCATAGGATATAAGTACCAGCATGTTTTTCAAATTCTCCTGGCATTCTAAAGCCATCTTCTCTTGGTGTACTTTTTAATCTTTTCATATAATTCCTTCTTTCTTTATAAAATAAGATATAGGAATCCCAAGGGATTCCTATATCTAAATATTATTTCTTGACTTTAATTTTGGAAACTAATATTTCTTCTATTATGAATGATAATAGAACCCCTGCATATAATGGAATATAATCTTTCATATAATCAATTGTAAAATCACCAAATAAAGTAAATATTATACCAGCGACTAATAGTATAAATGGAACAATTGCCATTATCTTAATTACTAAATCATTTCCTGGTACTTTATATGGACGTTGGATATCCTTATCTACTTTTCTTAGTTTTAAGAAAGCTAAGAACATTGGAACATAACCAATTAATAAAGTTATCCAACTAAGTTTAAAGAATAATGCGAAGCCATCACCAAAGTCTGGATTAATTACATTAGCAATTATACCACCTATTACTATAATAGAAGCAACTATACCATTTATTATTACTATCTTATATGGAACGTTATCTTCATTTCTACCAACGAATACTTTTGGCATTCCGCCGTCTTCAGCTGCATATAAAGCAACTTCGTTAACTCCGTAAGACCATGAAGCAATGTTAGCTATAAATGTATAAATAAACATTAAGCCGGCTATAATAATAATGAAACGCATCGCATATGAACTAATTCCTACTGCAGTAAATAATGCGGTTAATACTTCAACAACATTTTCAGGATCCATGTTTCCAACTACTTCTGGAGACAATGCAATATTAAATCCAGCTGCTGGTAAAACATAGAAGAATGCCATTAATAAACCACCTATTAATAAAGCTTTAGGGATATCTCTTTTAGGATTATTCATATCTTCATCCCAAGTACCAACTACTTCGAATCCCATAAAGTTAAATAGTATGATAGAAATAAATGGTAAACCAGTATCAATGTTTAATGATAAATCTGGAATTAAATCTTTAAAACTTGTGATTGGATTAGCACTATTACCTGTTTTAATTACAGTATAGATACCTAATAAACCAATACCTAATAATAGAATAACTTTGAACGCTGTTCCTAAGTTAACTATTAGTTTACTATCTCCAACTCTTTTTAAACTTAAGTATGTAACTAACCATACATAGATAAGTTGTAACGCTAATAAAGCAAAAATATTAAGTTCAATACTGAACATACCTGCAACTATATCAGTTACAGCAACTGCTAGGGAAGCAATCCATAATGGGAAGTTAACCCAATAATTCCATGCCACACGACCAGCCCATTTTGGACCAAATGCTCTTTTAACCCAGTCATACATATTTTCCTCACGAGGATATGTAGTTCCAAGTTCAGCAGTAATCATACCATATGGTAGACAAAATGCTATAAGCAAGAAGATCCACCAAAAATATTGAGTATTACCAATAGCAGCTGTAGGCATAACAGATTCACAAACTAATGTTAAGCATACAGTTCCTAATATGGCATCTATCAATTTAAATTTTTTCTTTTTATTCTCGGCCATATAAACCTTTCTCCTTTTTATTAAATTCCTAAATTTCTTCTACAGATTTTTTCGGTAGTGTCTGCAACTCCCATAAAGTATACAAGTAATGCACGCATGGCTGTTAATCTATTCTCAGCTTCATCAAAAGCAATAGATCTAGGTGAATCCATAACTTCATCCGTTACTTCTTCATTTCTAGTAGCTGGCAGGCAGTGCATGAATTTAGAATTAGCACTAGCTTTGTTCATCATATCCATATCAACTTGGTATTTTGGATAGAATATTCGATTTCTTTCCTCTTCGGAAAGCTCTGCTTCATATAAACCATACCATACATCAGTATAAACAAAGTCTGCTCCAACTATAGCTTCTTCATCGTCGGTTACTAGTATACTTCCTCCGCTTATTTCACAATTCTTGCGCCCTATTTCTTGAAAATGCTCATTTAATTGAAATCCTTTAGGGCCAAAATGGACAAAATGACCACCAAGTTTTGTGACTGTCATCATAAGTGATGCGCAAACCTGAGTAGCATCACCAACAAATACTACTTTACAATCTTCAAATCTTTTTCCAGCTGGTAAATGTTCTAACATGGTTATAAGATCCCCCATCTCTTGGGTTGGATGGTTATAATCACTCATACCATTTATTACAGGAATATCAGCATTCTTAGCTAACTCTACTATAGTCTCATGTTTTTGAACACGAGCCATCAGTATATCAACTAATCTAGATAATACTTTAGCTGTATCATAGTATGTTTCATGTTTACCGAGTTGAATTTGTCCTGGAGCTAGATATTGAGCATGTCCGCCTAACTGAGTCATAGCAGTTTCAAATGAAACTCTAGTTCTAGTAGATGATTGTTCAAATATCATACCAAGAGTCTTATGATATAGCACATTTAACGGGAAGCCTGCTTTAATATTTTTCTTAATTAAGATTCCTAAATTAGCTATATAAAGTAGTTCTTCTTTGGTGAAGTCACTTGTGTCTACGAAATCCTTCTTCATCCTATTCCTCCTCTATTATAATTATAATTTTTTATATAAAAAAAAGCAATTCATTTAATTAATAAATTGCTATTATCGTTAAGTCTTTTTAATAATTATTAATCTTTGATAAGAATGATTTTAATTTATCTGTTTTAGGATTATTAAATAATTCTTTACTTGGTCCTTGTTCTCTAATTTTGCCCTCACTTAAGAAGATAACTCTATTACAGAAATTTTTAATAAAATTCATCTCATGAGATACGACTAACATAGTCATTCCTTCATTAGCTAATTTTCTCATAAGATTTGTTACTTCCCCTATCATTTCTGGATCGAGAGCGCTAGTTGGTTCATCAAAAAGGATGATTTCTGGTTTCATCATAAGAGTTCTAATAATGGCTACTCTTTGTTTTTGACCTCCCGATAATTGATGGGGATAACTGTTAATGATTTCTTCTAAATCTATTTCTTTTAGAAGTTTTTTAGCTTGATTAATAGCTTCTTCTTTTTTTAATATACCTAGTAATACAGGAGACAAGATTATGTTATCTAATACTGTCATATGATTAAATAAGTTAAATTGTTGAAATACCATACCTATTCTTCTTCTAGTTTCCGTATGTGATTCATCATCTACTAGATTATTACCAGCAAATACTATTTCCCCACTGGTTGGTTTTTCTAACATATTAATGCATCTTAACAAAGTAGATTTACCACAACCTGAAGGCCCTATTATTCCAATAATATCGCCCTTATTGACTACAAAATCTATACCATTTAGTACTTTTTTATTTCCAAAACTTTTTCTTAGATTTCTAACTTCGAGCATTATTTAACCTCTTTTCCATAAGACTTATTAACTTGCTTAAACAAATAGTTATTACTAAATAAATAATCGCTATTAATATTAATGGGAAAAAGTAATCATAAGTACGTGAGGCGATTATATCTGATGCTTTAGTAAGTTCAACAATACCTATATAAGCCCCTATTGATGTTTCTTTTACTAGAGTTATAAATTCATTACCTAAAGCTGGTAAAATATTTTTAATTGCTTGAGGTAATATTATTTTGTTCATTATCGGAAAATAACTAAGACCTAGAGCGTAGCCTGCCTCCCATTGACCTTTATCAATTGAAGAAATTCCCGCACGTATTATTTCTGATACGTAAGCTCCACTATTTATACCAAAGGCTAATATACCTACTAATACAATATTAATATTAGTTTGTTTAAATATTACATAGTAAATAATCATTAATTGTAAGGTAGAAGGTGTACCTCTTATGATATCAACATAAGCTTTGGATAATTTACTAATTATCTTAAGTTTACCAGTATTTTCATTAATATTTCTAGTAATAGCGCTTATTGTTCCTAATAATATACCAATTAGTACAGCTCCTAAGGCGATTAAAATAGTATTAGTAAGACCTTGTATAATATACTTGTATCTTCCGTCATAAATCACACTATTATAGAAGCGATCTTTTATACTACTATTACTTTTGTTTGTTTCATTAATACCCATATGGTTTAATAAGTATTGATCGATTTCGCCAGTACTCTTTAACTCATTTATTACTTTATTAGCAACACTTAATAATTCTTTATTTCCTTTTTTTACTATCATTCCATAGCTATCTACTACTAGAGGATCTGATAATATTAACATGTTCTTAGTTATTAACTTGGTAGCAGGCAATTCATCCATTACTACGGCATCAACCTTATTATCTTTTAAATCTTCTATAGCGGCCAGGAATTTTTTCTCTCTAATAATATTAATAGATGGGTATTGTTCGGTAATAAACGAGTCTGCAACGGAACCTAGTTGAACAGCAACTTTATTTATCTCGTTAATACCATTGATACTACTACTTGAATTTACAATTAATATTTGTTTAGATTCTGAATAACTGTCAGTAAAATCTACTTCTTTTTGTCTTTCTTCAGTAAAGGATATACCAGCAGCGCCTATGTCGCTTTTTTCGGTTTTAACTTCACTTATTATAGAATCAAAGGCAACGTCTTTTATAACTAGTTCCATGTTTAATTCTTTAGCTATTCTCTTAGCTATATCAATATCAACACCGACTATTTCGCCATTAGAATAATACTCGTATGGAGCAAAACCAGCTTCTGTAGCAAGGATAAGTTTTTCTTTCTTTTCTCCACAGCCACATAGTAATAGTAAGAATAATACTAAGATAATTATTTTCTTTTTCATATAATACCTCCCTATCTACAAAAAAGGAAAAGCATTTAAGCTTTTCCATTTTAATGCTTCTTACATTTTTATAATGACATCATAGCTAGAGTCAAAATAACCATATTAACGATGGCAATAACTACAATAACTTTAGCCACCCATTTTAACCAAGTTGTATATTGAACTTTAGCTAATTCTAGTCCACCCATTATAGCTCCACAAGTAGGAGTAAATAAGTTAACTAAACCATTAGCGGCAACCATCTCCATGATAGTTACTTCAACTGAATAACCTAATTTTTGAGCAAGAGGTCCCATAATAGGTGTTGAAAGTGATGCTAAACCACTTGATGAAGGAACTAATACTGAAAGTCCAACATGTAAAATATAATTAAGTGGAGCAAAGGCACCTTTTGATAGATTACTTAAGCCATTGGCAGCACTAGAAATAATATATGTATCTAAGTGAGTTTGTGTCATAAGTACTGAAGCACCTCTAGCTATAGCTATAACTAAGATAACACCAACCATGTCATCAGCACCATCTACGAATGTATCAACAAATTCATGTTCACTCATTCCATTAACAACACCAATTACTATAGTCATAATTAAGAACCATAATGTTGATTCTTGGAAGTACCATTCACCTAATGGTAAACCAGTAATTGTACTGAAGAATTTACCCTTTTCAAATATTGTTATACCAAAACTACCCCAAGGAATAAAGCCAATTATCATAACAACAAATGTTAATAAGAATAACCATAATGTAACTTTTTGCATTCCTGTAAGTTTAGGAATTTCTCTAGTTTTATCATCTTTAGGGGCATATGTTTCTTCCATATCTTTTTGTTCTTGTAAAGATAAGAATGTTGATCCTTTTTTCTTGATAACCTTTTTAGCATATGCGGTAACAAATATAGTAGATATTAAATATGTTGTTAACCATAGCGCTACACCAATACCAATAATATGTGCTTGATTTACTTTAATACCTTCTGGTAAAGCATCTATTGCAGCTCCTACGGCAAAAGGATTAATTGTTGAACCCAAAACACCTGAACCAGCACCTAGTAATACTACTGAAGATGCGACTAAGGTATCCATACCTGCGGCAACCATAGCAACACTTAAGATAGCATAGAAACCAACAGTTTCTTCTAGCATACCATAGGTTGTTCCACCTATTGAAAAGATGAACATTAATATTGCAATTAATATTAGTTCCCTTCCTTTTAATTTTTTTATTAATACTTCAATTCCTGTTTCTAAGGCTTTAGTTTTAGTAACTACTTTTAGGAAAGCACCTAGAATAAGAATGAATAAGCAAATGTCGATAGCATCAACAAATCCTAAAATTGGTGCAAGTAGTGTACCAGATAGGGTTGCGTGCTCAACACCGCTTCCTTTTGGCAATACTAAAGTTACTAGTGCCAAAACAAATGTAAGAATTAAAATAATTGTGAAAGCTGACAAAGTAAGGGATCTTTTCTTATTCTTCTTACGGGATGCCGCCTTTCTTGTTTCTTTATCTGCTCTATCCATTTTTTCTTTTCCTCCTTTAATTGATAGTACAAATATATCTATTAATTACCTACCTAAGTAATAATAGTTTTTTTATTAAGAAACAATGTCTTATATACTCTCTATAAACATTATTGTTTCTTCAACGTTTCTAACATAACTGCTTTAATTGTATGCATTCTATTTTCAGCTTCTTCAAATACTCTTGATTGCTTTGATTCGAACACTTCGTCAGTTACTTCCATTTCTTTTAGACCATATTTTTCAAATATTTCTTTACCAATTGTTGTTCCTGTATTGTGGAATGATGGTAAACAATGTAAGAAAATAGCATCTTTTTTGGCATTGGCCATTACTTTACTATTTACTTGGTATGGTTTTAAAAGCTTAATCCTCTTTTCCCATAATTCCATCGGTTCTCCCATGGATACCCAAACATCAGTATATATAGCGTCAGCATTTTTTGTACCCTTCATTATATCTTCAGTAAGAGTTACGGAACCGCCGGTGTTTTTACATATCTTTTTGCATTCTTCAACTAATTTTTGTTCAGGGAATAATTGCTTAGGGGCACAACAAGTAAAGTTCATTCCTAGCTTAGAGCAAACTACCATTAGTGAGTTCCCAACATTATTTCTAGCATCACCACAAAAGACTAGTTTGCGACCTTTTAAATCACCAAATTCTTCTTTAATGGTCATAACGTCCGCTAACATTTGCGTAGGATGAAATTCATTAGTTAACCCATTCCATACTGGCACTTTAGAATAGTCCGCTAATTCTTGAACAATTGACTGCTCAAATCCACGATATTCAATCCCGTCATATATACCAGCTAATACTCTAGCAGTATCTGCTATTGTTTCTTTTTTACCCATTTGAGAGCCAGATGGTCCTAAATAGGTAACACTCATACCTAAATCTTTGGCACCAACTTCAAATGAACATCTTGTTCTAGTTGAGTCTTTTTCAAAGATTATTGCTACTTGTTTACCTTTTAAGTAATTATGTGGTCTACCCTCATGTTTCATCTTTTTTAATTTAGTTGCCACTTTCAATAAGTGTTCTATTTCTTTAGGGGTAAAATCTAATAGTTTTAGAAAATCTCTTCCTCTTAAATCTACCATTTTACGTCCTCCCTAACAAGCGGCATACTCATACATCTAGGGCCTCCACGTCCACGAGACAATTCAGCTCCGTGGATTTCAATTACTTTTAAGCCTTCTTTTCTTAATACTTCGTTAGTTATATTATTTCTATCATATACTACTACTACACCTGGAGCTATACATAAAGTATTGGAACCATCATTCCATTGCTCTCTTTCAGATGCTACTTTATCTCCACCAGCACAAGGTATTAATTTAACCGGATGATCTAAAACTCTTTCCAATATTTTTTCTAAAGATGCATTTATTTCGTTTACTACTAAATCTTCTGTAGTGTTTGGAACACTACCCTCTTTTATTTCAAATACTTGTAAAGTTCCCATTATACCTGGATGGTAAGTAAATGTGTATTTATCAATTTGGGTAAATACGGTATCCAAGTGCATGAAAGCTCTACTTGATGGTATATTAAACGCTAATACTGTATCTATTTTGCATTTAGGATTCTTAAAGAAATTCTTAGCTAGTTGATCAATTGCTTGAGCAGAAGTTCTTTGCGATATACCAATTGCTACAACGTGTTCATTAATATTTAATAGGTCTCCACCTTCTGTACTCCAAGGATACTCTCTATTATAGTATTTTTCCACATCCTTATAATCAGGGTGATATTTAAAGATATATTCAGCATAAATACACTCTCTATTTCTTGTTACTGAATACATATGATGTAAGTCAATACCTGTACCAACACTAGCAAAATTATCTCTTGTAAAGTATAAATTTGGCATTGGTTCAGCAATAAACTTATCAGGTTCACTTACAAAGTCTTCTAGAGTATTACTATCTACTTTGGCTATTTTAGGTATTTCACTTATTTGAATACCTTCCATAGTCTTTAATACTAATTTTTTGGTATTTTTCATATTCATTAGATACTGGTAAACAAGTCCTCTGTATTTATAAGAATTTATTCCCGCTTCATCCATGAATTGTTCAACGAATCTATTTTTTATTTCGCCGCTAATATTTAATACGTCGGTCATTAAGTCTTCTAAATATACTACTTCTACACCATTTTTTCTTAAAGCATCAGCAAACTCATCATGTTCTTTTTGAGCATCCGGTAGGAATGGTATATCATCAAATAACAATTCTGATAACGTATCTGGAGTTAGATTTAATAACTCCTTTCCTGGCCTGTGTAATAGAACTTTTTTTAATTTTCCTATTTCACTAGTTACATGTATTCCTGTCATTTTTTCCTCCCTATTCTATTCTTATATCATAATACCACTATACAATAAAAAAATAAAGGGCGAGTTGACAAACGATAAGTAGTTATAGTTTTATCATTTTATCTCAGCCCATAATATGTCATAGTTTTTAATACTAGATCCTATATTTTCTACAAAGTATTTACTGTTATTATCATAGTCTGTACCTATATATTTGCTACTATACATAATGTCATCTTTATATTTTAAATCAGTAGCTATATTAACACTATTGTATGGATATCCTTCTAATATTTGATGCATAATATCAGCATCTAGTATATAATCAATAAATTTATATGCTTCTTCTATATTCTTAGCCCCTTTGGGAATAGCATAATTATCTAAACTTATACCTATACCTTCTTTAGGTTTAATTATTTCGATACTATCATTTTCCATCTTGGCTAGTTTAGCTTCAGCATCCCATATATATCCTATGTAAGCCTCTTCAGTAATTAAGAAGTTTTTAGGACAATCACTATCATATGCTTTGATATTAGGTTTGAGTTTCTCTAACCATTTTTGAGCTATTCTTAATTCCTCATTGTTAGTACTATTCATACTATAGCCATTAGCTAGTAATGACATACCTATTACAAATCTTTGATCATCTATTAAGACTATATCATTTTTATACTTAGTATTAATTAAATCTTTATAAGAAGTTATATCATCTTTTATATAATCTCTATTAACAGCTAATACTACCGTTGCATATAAAAATGGTAGACTATATTTATTATCAGTATCAAATGGTAAACCAAGATATTGTCTATTTAGATTATTATAATTAGTTAGTTTTGTAACGTCTATTTCTTCTAACATTTTTCTATTAATCATTATTTCTATCATGTAATCACTAGGAAATATTAAGTCATAAGTACCCTCTTTGGAAGAAGATATCTTTGCTAATAGTTCTTCATTAGAAGAATATGTACTGTAGTTTACTTTAATATTGTTTTCTTTTTCAAATTGTCTAATGACTTCATCTGGTATATAAGATGACCAGTTTAAAACATTTAAGACTTTTTTATCTTCTTTAGTACATCCACATAATAAGAAGATAAATAATAATAGTAAGATTATCTTTCTTTTCATCGTTCATCCCCCTTAATCTTTCTAAGGCTTATTACCATAGAAATAGTTAGAACAATAAAGATAGTTAATAGCATCAAAGATATTAGAGCATTAACATCAGGAGTTACTCCTGTTTTAATTATAGAATAGATATGTAGTGGCAAGGTATTACTACCTGGACCAGCTGTAAAATAACTTATTACAACATCATCTAATGATAACGAAAATGCTAGTTCGGCTCCGCTTAGAATACCAGGTACTAGTGATGGTAGGATTACTCTAAAGAAAGTTGTAAGGGAATCAGCTCCTAAATCAGATGCCGCTTGTTCTAAGTTGGGATCCATACTAGTTAAAGAACTTCTAACACTTACTATGACAAAAGGAATAGAAAATGTTATATGCGCAAGTATTAAGGTAAACATACCTAGTTCCATTTTCATAAGAGTATAAATGCTTAATAGAGATATACCCAATACTATTTCTGGTATTACTATAGGAATATATAATAATTCATTTATAATTTTCTTTCCTTTAAAATCATATTTATATAATCCATAAGCTGAAATAGTACCAATAATAGTAGATATGATAGTACTGGATAAAGCCACTAACAAAGTATTTATTAAAGCTTCTAATAAACTTCTATTGTAGAATAAATCTTTATACCAATGTAAAGTAAATCCTTCAAATATAATATTTAGTTCGGAAGTATTAAAAGAAAATAGTATCAAAACAAATATAGGTAAGAATAGAAAGATAAAGACACTTATTATAACGATATTATCCAATAATTTATTATTTCTCATACTTATGCCCCCAAATCATCCATCTTACCACCGATTTTCCTATAAATCATTATAAGTATATATGTAATAATTATTAATAGAATAGCTATAGCTGCACCAAAAGGCCAATTACGAGCAGTTAAGAACTGGTTCTTTATTAGATTACCAAGAATCATTATTTTACCTCCACCTAGTAAATCAACAATAAAGAAGAAACCTAAAGCTGGAGTAAAGACCATTAAACCACCATTAAATAAGGCTGGAAAAGTAATAGGAAGGATAACTTTTGTGAAGGTTTTCCATTTATTAGCCCCTAGATCACTACTAGCTTCTAGTAAACGATAATCTATTGTAGATATAGAACTATATAAAGGAAGAATCATAAATGGTAATAAGGTATAGACCATACCTATTACAATACCTAAATTATTATACATAAGATTAAGAGGATTTTTTATTATATTTAGAGATAATAAGACTTGGTTTATTACTCCATTCTTACGTAATAGGACTATCCATCCATACATTCTTATTAGAGAATTAGTTAGGAAGGGAACCATTACTAAGGTCATAAATATAGACTGAGTTTTAGCATTTTTATGAGAAACAGCTAAAGCAAAAGGATATGATATTATCATACATATAAACATAGTTATAACGGCTATTAAGAATGACTTTAAAAAGATCCCTATATAGACACTATTAAAGATAGACATATAGTTTTCTAAAGTAAAGGTTCTTATCATACCGCCATAACTATCGTTTTTATAAAAACTAATTATTAGAACATATATAATAGGTAAAGCAATTAATAATAAAGAATAAAGAATTACAGGAACAATAAAGATACTTCTTATTATTTTATTTTTCATTTTTTATCTCCTATGATAATAGAGTCATCTAAAGCCCAATATAAATAGACTTCATCATTTATTTTATAATTCTTATTATTACCATTTATTATTGCTTCGTAACTTGTATTGTTTACTTTTATAAATACTTTGGTTATATACCCATCATATACCATATTAGTTATAGTCCCTTGTATACAATTATTTTTTCTAGCTACTAGAGTTAAACGGATGTTTTCGGGACGAACAACAATATTAACACTATCACCTATTTGATAGTTATCTTCAGTTATAGTTAAATCAAATTTATCTTTTATATTAACAGTAGTTTTATTATTAGAAACATTTGTTACTTTACCTTTAAAGATATTAGCCTCTCCCAAGAAATCAGCCACATATAAGGACACTGGTTTTTCATAAACTTCAATTGGAGTACCTATTTGTTCTATATTGCCTTCTTTTATTACAACTACCCGATCACTCATAGATAAGGCTTCGTCTTGATCATGAGTAACATAGATAAATGTTGTGCCTAGTTTTCTTTGTAATTGTTTTAATTCTATTTGCATCTTTTTTCTTAGTTTTAAGTCTAAGGCTGATAGTGGTTCATCGAGTAGTAACACTTTAGGGTTATTAATTAGACCTCTTATAATAGAGACTCTTTGTTGTTCTCCACCAGACAATTCCTTAGGAAGACGATTTTCATATCCCTCTAAGTGTACTAGTTTAATCATTTTATCAACTCTAGTTTTTATTTCGTCTTCAGGGACCTTTTTCATTCTTAGGCCAAAGGCTACATTATCATATACTGTCATTAAGGGAAATAAAGCATAGTTTTGGAAGATTGTGTTAACTTGTCTTTTTCTTGCTTCTAGGTGGGTAACATCTTCACCATCAATAAATACTCTTCCGCTAGTTGGTTCATCTAAACCAGAAATAGCTCTTAGGATAGTCGTCTTACCACAACCAGAAGAACCTAATAAAGTAATGAATTCCCCTTCATAGACATCTAAATTAATACTCTTTATTATCTCTTTAGGACCATAACTTTTACTAAAGTTTTCTAATTTTACTATTACTTTCTTTTCTGACATGGTTTCACCTTCCAAAAAAACTTAAGATAATAATTATTCTTAAGTTAATTTTTTGTAATAATTGTACCTGTAGTACCCATTATACCTTCTTTTGCTTTTTGTAATGAAGTAATTAGAGCCTTACCATTACTATTTTTAACATATTCTATGCAAGCTTCTATTTTAGGGAGCATACTTCCTTCTTTGAATTCATGATTATTCATTAATTCCTGAGCTTCTTTAATATTCATATTTCTTATTTCTTTTTCATTGTCAGTACCAAATCCTGTTTTTACTGTTTCAACAGCTGTTAAGATTATTAACATATCGGCTTTAACATCAGCGGCTAGTTTAGCACTAGTACGATCTTTGTCTATTACGGCATCAACACCTTTATAGCCATATCCGTCTTTAATAACTGGAATTCCCCCACCGCCACAAGCAATAACAATAATACCGTTGTGTACCATATAGTTAATAGAGTCTCTTTCCACTATTCTAATTGGTTTTGGTGAAGGAACTACCCTTCTATAGCCACGATTAGCATCTTCAACCATGGTATAGCCTTTTTCTTTAGCTATTTTATCAGCTTGTTCTTTAGTATAGAAACTACCGATTGGTTTAGTTGGCTTTTGAAAAGCCGTGTCATCTTTATCAACTAATACCTGTGTTACTACGGTAATACATTTCTTTTTAACTTTTCTACTAGCTAGTTCTCTTTCTATTGATTGTTGTAAGTGATAACCAATGTATCCTTGTGACATGGCACCACATTCGGCAAATGGCATCTCAGGAGCATTGTCATGAATTGTTGCGGATTCCATCGCAAGATTTATCATGCCAACTTGAGGACCATTACCATGGGAAACAATTATGTCATGACCTTCAGCAACTAAATCAACAATATTTTTAGCTGTTTCCTTTACTAATTCCAATTGTTCTTGAGGAGAGTTTCCTAATGCATTTCCGCCTAAGGCTATTACTATTTTCATATCATTCACCTTTATTATTCTTTCATTTTGAGTATATCATAGTACAACTAAAAAAACAATGTTCGACAGCACATTGTTTTTCTAGTTTGGTATTAATAATTCGTTGATCGGCAAATTATTAAACCGGTTTTTTTGTGTACACAGTAATTAATAGATTTAGAAACAGTTATAGTTATCCATAGAATATTACAATAATAAATACTTAGTAATTATTAACATAGCCAATTGAAAGTTGTCACTAGAAAACTGACCATTATAGAATAATATATCAATATGTTTGCAGTATATCAATATATCATCTTTATTAAGCATTTACATATAATACTCTCTCTATTAATTAATTTAATTTTATAATATTTACTGGAAAAGTCAATTGAACAATTATAACTTTTTACACTTTATATAAAAATTTTACACTTACAAGCAAGAAAAAAAAACAATACTGACTGGGTATTGTTTCTAGTTTGCTTTATACCAAATCATAGTCGTTAGACAAGGTATAAAATAAGTTTTCTTTCTTACCGCAAATTTTACGAATTCGTACAGCTTAATAGATAAACAAACAATGTACATACAAACCATACACTGCAAGTTTGAAACAACAACTAAAATCTAGTTTAATCATCATGTCAAATTACAAGCTATAAACAGCATAGTAATTATTATATTCAGAAGAAGAATTTTAAGAAGTTGCTACGCCCCTATAGGGCATCATTTCCCACGAAATATATAGATCATCTTAAAATAGATTTCTGTAATTTTATAATTACTAAACCGAGCTGTGTATGACTCAATATGAGATGGTATGTTTTCTCTATCAAGTGATTTTATTATACTATTAATTGATGAGGTATGCAATAGGTTTTTTTTATTTTTTTTGTAAACGTGTAAAGAAGAGGATTACTCCTCTTCTTTTCCACAATTAGAACAGTATTTTTTTCCTGTTTTCTTTTCAAGAATTAAACTACCACACTCTTGGCAGGTTGAACCATTTGGCTTATCCCAGTAAGCTACATTACATTTAGGATAATTGTCACAACCATAGAAAACTTTGCCTTTACGTGATTTCTTTTCGACTATATGTCCTGAGCAATTTGGACAATCACAAATATTTTCTATTTCTTTTTCTTCTTTTTTAATATATTTACATTCTGGATAATTTGAACAAGCAACAAACTGACCATAGCGACCATTTCTAATTACTAATGGACTATTACAATTTGGGCAAGTTTCACCTGTTGCTTCAGCTTCTTTTTTAGACATATTTTTGAAAGCATCTTCAACTAGTGGTTCAAATTTATCATAGAACTCTCTTAATACTTTGATATTATCTATTTTCTTATCTGCTATCTCGTCGAGTTCGTTTTCCATATTTGCAGTATATTTAACATTAACTATGTCGCTAAAACCTTCTTGAAGTTTATCAGTAGTTTCAATACCTATTGATGTTGGGACAAACTTCTTGTCTTCAATTATTACATAGCCTCTATTTTTTATAGTTTCCATTATTGTTGCATATGTAGATGGTCTTCCGATTCCTAAACGTTCTAGTTCTTTAATCAAAGAACTTTCAGTATATCTAGCTGGAGGCTTAGTAAAGTGTTGCTCTTTAACATTTTCTTCACTTTGTAGTACTTTTACACCTTCTAGATTCGGTAGAACTATATCTTCGTTTTGTTCATACTCTTTATATACAATTAGATATCCTGAAAATACTAGGACACTACCAGTAGCTTTAAATTGATAATCATTATTTAATAATGTAATGGTTGTAGCCAGAACACGAGCATTAGACATTAAAGCGGCAAGTGTTCGAGCATAAATCAATTTATATAGTTTATATTCATCATTTGTTAAGTATTTTTTAATACTTTCTGGAGTACGATAAGCACTTGTTACACGGACACCCTCATGAGCATCTTGCATATTATCATTTTTCTTTTGAGCTTTTATTTTCCCGACGTACTCTTCCCCATAGTTTTCTTTGATATATTTAAATGTTTCATTAGCAAACTGAGGAGATATTCTTTCACTATCTGTACGCATATAAGTGATTAATCCGACTGTTTCACTACCTATATCAATACCTTCATATAGTTTTTGAGCTATACGCATAGTTTTACTACTAGCAAAAGATAGTTTATTAGCTGCCGTTTGCTGTAAGGTAGAAGTCTTAAATGGCATTACGCCTTTTTTCTCTTTTTCTTTAGAGTCAATGTCTATAATGTGAAAATCTGGTAGTAAGTTATTTAGAACGATATCAGCTTCTGCTTCATTTTTTAATTCTATCTTTTTATTCTTATACTTTTCTAATTCAGCATCAAAATCTTTAAACTTAGCAGTAATAGTCCAATATTCTTCAGCATTAAATGCCTCAATTTCTCTTTCGCGGTCAACAATAAGTTTTAAGGCTACGCTTTGTACACGACCGGCACTCTTACCACCCGTTTTAGATTGCATTAGTTTTGATAAACGGAAGCCAATTATACGATCTAGTATTCTTCTCGTTTCTTGACTTTTTACTAGGTCCATATCTATATCTCGAGCTTCTTTAAATGATGAGATAATAACATCTTTAGTTATCTCGTTAAAAGTTACTCTTTCGTAATTCTTATTAATACCAAGAGTATCTTTTAAATGCCAAGATATAGCCTCCCCTTCACGGTCAGGGTCGGTTGCTAGGTATACTTTATCAGAAGAAGATACTAGTTTCTTTAAGTCACTAATTACTTTCTTCTTCCCTTTCATTGGTATATATGTTGGTTCAAAGTTATGATCAACATCTACTCCTAGCCCAAATTTACCAGTAGTAGCTAAGTCACGTATATGCCCCATGCTAGCAACAACTTTATAATCGCTACCTAAATATTTTTCTATGGTTTTACTTTTACTTGGTGATTCAACTATAACCAAGTTTTTCATATCAACACCTCTTTTTATGAGCTACCTTTAGTTTCTTTATCCACCTCGGTAGTTGTTTCTTTTACTTCATTTGCTTTAATACTATCAAATAGATGTTTAAAATAATTAGTCCTAATTGCCAAGTTAGACATCTTTATCTTTTCATCTATTTTTTTGTTAATATCTTGTATTTCTTCTAACGAATAGGTATCTTCTGGATTAACATAACTTATTTTACCTGTTGTAGCGTTGTAGAAAGCTTTAGAATCCTGCCATGAGGCATTAGCAAAATAAGTCCTTTGGGAATAAGTATTTGATAATAAATCCTCTCCAGCATATAATCTTGGATCATAATCTAGATTAAATAGATTAGCTAGAGTTGGTAAGATATTAATATATGATGTATAGTCTTCATGCTTAGTTGGTTCTATTTTAGAATTGTATATTACAAATGGCGTACGATCAGTTTCGTTATTAACTGAAACATCATAATCAAAGTATTCATTTAAAGTTCTATCAGCTAAACCATATGGATAGTGGTCACCATACAATACAATTATAGTATCATCTAACTTGCCTTGCTCTTTTAATCCGTCTATTAAGACACCTATTGACTCGTCTAGTACTTTTACTTTAGACATATATCTAGCAAGGGGTTTACTATATCCCAATTTAACGTAATCGTCAAGATATAGATCTCCTAATTCACTATTAGAGGTGTATGGTTGATGAGAAGAGACCGTTGTAATCCAAGACATAAATTTATCCTTTTCTTCTATTATTTCCAAGAACTTATTCATTAGATCAACATCTGATGGCCATTCTCTGTATTCTAAACTATATGGTATGCCTAATTCTTCTACACCATAATAATGCCCACTTCCCATGTTAGTATGAATGGTTTTTCGGCGATAATAGTGTTCTGTGTAGTCATGATAAGAAGTTGTATCATAGCCAGCATTATTAAATAAGTTAAATATCGATTCAGGATAAACATTATTTTTATAGATATTAGCTGTACAAGAGTTATTAATAGTATATAGTGATGTCATTCCACTCATTTCATTATTACCTGTTGAACAAGAATTACGTGGTGAGTAAGCATTATCCCAGCTCCAACCATTTTTATATAGTTTAGATATATTTGGATAATATTCTTCATTTAAAGCAATGTTATTAACACTTTCCATCATTATAACTATTAGATTCTTACCTTCGAACATACCAGTATATTCATTTTTTTCAGTTATTTCTCTACTAAGATAGTAGCTATTTAATGATTTATATTGTCTATTAGTTTCTTTTGCAGCCACTTGTAACCATTTTGTATCATCTATAGTTCTAGTATAATCAGTTTCTTCTTTTGGAGAATTATTATTATATTCATATTCTATTAATTCATCTTCGACAGGATGAATAGTAGACTTAACGTCTAATAAACCATATGTAGTAACACCAAATTGATCCACTGCTATATTAGGCATAGATGGATTTAAGAATAATGAAGAATTACTTTGAATTTGAATGCTATTTTGCATAGTATTAGATACTAGAGTAAAGTAGAGAATACCTATTAATATTATTAGAGAAGCTAATCCCATTAGTTGAGAACGAAAAAAAGCTCTCCTAGTAATAATATTATAGTTACGTAGTTTAGTTTCGTTGTTGTTCTTCTTATATAATTTAGGTTCGATTACTACTAGATATATTGTTTGTAATACTAAGGGTACAAGTATTAACCAATAGTACCAACGAAAGCTTTCTATATAATCTTTAATATAATCTTTTACGGCTCCAGCTTGAGAACTAGTGCCTAGAGACATAAATACTCCTATATAGTTTTCAAAACCAGCTTGTGCTAAAGCATATATACTGGCTATTAAAGATACGACAAAAATAATTATTTTTGTCGGTATACGTCTTAATCTTGCCGTTAATAAAGCAAATATTAAAGATATAATACTTATAGAAATAAATACTCTTAGTATAGACCAACCAATTATATTCATATTCATTGCTAATCTAAAGATTATTTCAGTAGCAAATAAAGTAATAAACATTGTCAAATAACTTTTAAATAACTTCATATTAATTACCCTCTTTCGTTGTTAACAATTTCTTTTACAGGTTTATAACTAAATCTGTAGTTATCTAAAACGCCATATTTTTTTATACTCTCTAAGTGTTGTTTAGTTGGATATCCTTTATGTTTAGCAAAGCCATATTCAGGATGTTTTTTATCTAATTCATACATCATTCTATCTCTAGTAACTTTAGCTATTACGGAAGCTGCAGCAATACTTTCAGATAAGGCATCACCATGAATTATGTCTTGATATGGTATAACTTGATTATCAAGTTTCATCGCATCACTTAGTATATATTCTGGTTTTACTTTTAAACTCTCTATCGCTTTTTTCATTGCTAAACGGGATGCTTCTAAAATGTTTATTTCATCAATAATTTTAGCATCAACAACGCCAACGCCTACAGCTACCGCATCTTGATATATAATATCAAAGAACTTTTCTCTTTTCTTTTCTGTTAGTTTTTTAGAATCGTCTAAACCTGGTAATACATAGTTCTTAGGAAGGATTACAGCTGCGGCTACTACAGGTCCGACAAGTGGTCCTCTACCAACCTCATCAGTTCCGGCAATTAACTCTATACCTTTGGCATATAATTCTTGTTCATACTTTAATAAATTATTGCACTTTTCAGCCATATTTTTAACCTCTTCCCCGTATACCCAACCCATTGTATCATAGTTTTTTTATTCTTATAAGGGGTATTTACACAATACGTTAATAAAATACCCGTTTTTTTATTCATTAGAATATCTATCTAAAGTTATTCCTTTTATTCTTTCTTGTTTTATATCATCAAGTATTCTTTTACTTACTTTGTCATAGTCTATTTCGCCACCAGATATAACCGCACCAATCTTTCTACCTATTTTATCGTATGTATCAGCTATATCTTTGTCTACGTGTTCTATATTATATCGCTCTTTTAATAGATTTGGATAGTACTTGTCTACAGTATTTAATACATATATAGCTACTCTATCTATAGGAAGGATATCTATTGGTATACTGGTTAAACTAGCTAAGTTTAGAGCTTGCACTTCATTATCTAACTTAGGCCATAAAATACCAGGACTATCTAATAATAGAATATCACTGTTAGTTTTTAACCAGCTAAGGTTCTTAGTAACACCAGGATTATTACCGGTAATAGCAACTTTTTTACCTACCATACGATTGATAAGTGTTGACTTGCCTACATTAGGGACCCCTATCACTAAAGCTTTAATACTTTTTTTAGTCAAACCTTTATCTATTCTTTTTTGTTGATACTCATTCATAATATTATGAGTAAGATTAATTAATATATTAGGTGAATCATTTTTAGTAAGATCTAAACATATTACATAATATCCTTCTTTTTTATAATAATCTACCCATTTATTAGTTTCATCTTGGTCACACAAATCATACTTAGTCATTATTATAATACGAGGTTTATCTCTTAATAAGTCATCGATATCTTTTATCTTAGATGACTTAGGCATCCTAGCATCTATAACTTCATATATAACATCTATTAGATTATATTTTTCTTTTATTAATCTTTTAGTTTTAGCCATATGTCCTGGATACCAGTTAATGTTCGTTTTTTGGGAATTTTTTTCTTCATTACTCATTGTTCTCACCCGCTTTTTTTAATACTTCTACAGCTTTATCGCGATGAAGTTCTTTAACAACTTCTATTTTACTATTAGAATATTTTGCTAATACATCTATATCAGTTATCATTTCTGGACAGTAATTATCATTGCTATCTTGAAGTGTTGCAGCATAAACAATTTTCGAAATACCTTCATATAGAATAGCACCCATGAACATCATACATGGTTCACAAGATACATACATAGTTGCTCCCTTTAAATCACCATATAAATTTTTGTTTTTAGAAGCACTTTCAATGGCCTCTAATTCAGGATGTGAATACATACTTGTTCCCATTAAAGTATTATCATCACTTCTACCAATTATTTCTCCGTCTTTAACAACAATTGCTCCATATGGATATTTAGCTTTTTTACTAATTTCAATAGCTATATCAATAAATTGTTCATCGTTCATACTTTCACCTCTTTTATTAATTGGTTAACCTTCAATATCAAGTATCAAATACTATGTTATTTTTGACTATTTTTTATATATTTTTAATACTTTTTAGTAATTATTTATCAAAAAATGTAATTACTAAAACTTGGTTTTCCTTTATTTTATAGGAGTTTCATGAATGGCTAGACTAAATCAATATCAACCAGTTTATATTAGTTTTATTTTCATTCATTAGAGTCACTTCCTTTGTTTTATTATAATTTAATTTTATAATAATTACATTTTAAATTTATTGTCCATTCATCACTTAGTTTTCTTTCCTCACAATCATTTTTATAAAGTATCCCACTATTTTTTTGAATAGTTTTATTTGATCCAAAATTATTTTCATAGCATCCTAAAATAGCATATTTCATATTTTTTTCTCTACAAACATTTAATGCATATTTTAACATTTCTGTTGCATACCCTTTTCGTCTTTCACTAGGTCTAACTCCAAAACCAATATCACCATATCTTTCTCTGAGTTCATCAGTTAAATCAAATCGTATATTTAATAATCCTATTAGTCTATCATTCTCATTAAATACTAAGTATAGATAATATTTTCCCCATTCATCATCAGCATTTTCAACATTTCTATTTATTTTATCTACCCATTCCTTAAACTTCATATTGGTCATTCCTTTACTTGCACTAATGCTTCTTTCATAGTTTGAATAATGTTCTTCTACATATTCTTTTAATATATTTATATCTTCATATTTTGGTAGTCTATATTTCATAATTATTTTCCTTTCTTTATTTATATTAACCTAAAAATAAATATAACGGTCGTTTATAAAAAAGCATAATTATCACTCCTTAAAATATAAATAGGATAGCACATATTATGCGAATCCGACTATATTATTATTTTCTTTAGCAATAAATCCATAAGCATTATTATCATTTATAAAACTATTTAAAGAATCTTTATTAAAAATCATATTATCGTCTTTTAATACATCTTCCATTAATTCTAAATCTTTTTTTCTAATACTTTATATTCCATTCTAATCACCAACATATAGTTATTATAACATATATTTTCAAAATTTAATTACAGTACAATATTACCTTTTTACGGACAATTATAACAATATAAAACCTTTATTTTATATGTAGCGTCAATGGTGGTATCAGTTACTCAATTCTTACTAAAAAAATACCCA
Organism: uncultured Mycoplasmatota bacterium; assembly: GCA_947303405.1. Classification (GTDB taxonomy): domain Bacteria; phylum Bacillota_I; class Bacilli_A; order RF39; family UBA660; genus Coprovivens. The sequence continues at coordinate 712 of CAMYYH010000014.1, read as the reverse complement.
ATTTTAGGTATTTATGTCATTTTTATATCTTTTTATACTATTTTTCTAATAAAACATGCAAGATGTTAATTCTCATAAGTCCTTATAAATAAAGGACTTTTCCAATAGTTACTATAAATCGGTATCAACCAATTTATATTAGTTTTATTTTCATTCATTTGGATCAGCTCCTTTTATTTAAGATTATTTTCTATATCTTCTATTGTTCTAAACAAAACACCTTTAAGTCCGAATTCACAAGCTGCATCAATATTTTTTTGTTTATCATCAAAAAACATTGTCTCATCTTTATTTAGATTATATCTATTAACTATCAATTCATATATTTTTCTATCCGGCTTTAAGAGTTTCTCTTGATATGAATAAACTCCACCTTTAAATACTTTATCAATATCAATAGTACTTTTAACATGTTCATAAGATTCTTTAGCAATATTTGAAAGAATATATAAATTATACCCTTTATCTTTTAACCTAGAAATATAATCAAAGTTATCTTGCATAAGAGGATATGATATATGTAAATTGTCCTTACCTAATATATATTTAATTGCTTCATAATCACTATCATTTTTAAATGTTTCAATATAATCAGATACTTCTTGATTACCTAAAACACAATCAACAAAAGATTTGCCATATACTTTCTTACAAAGTTCAGAAGCATCTATATTTAAAAAATCTGGTAATTTTTTATTTTCCAGCGCAGGAC
>CAMYYH010000013.1 GCA_947303405.1 uncultured Mycoplasmatota bacterium | reverse complement strand
TTTAATAAGAATATAATTTCAATAGTCTTCTTATTAACAGGAATAAAAACATTGTATCTTGTTTCTATACTAGGTACTATTAAATCTACGCAGACTTTATTATTATTCATATAATAACACTTCCCTTTGGTAGACTTAAGAATATACTGATTAGTATTCCCCAAAATGTTATCCCCCTATGAACTATTCACTACACTCTTATACTACAATTTTACTCTAATAGGATTTTAAAGTCAACGAAAAGAGGGACAACCGACATCTAGTATCCCTAATTCTTCTTCTAAATTATTTACACATTTTCCACCAACTTTACACAACGAGTTTGTAAAGTGATGTTTATCACTCAAATTAAATACCATTTTATGCCTTCATTTTAAAACATAATAAAACTGCTAGATTCATCTAACAGTTTTATAATGTTTCATATTCTTCTTCTCCGGGTTCAGTTATTAACTTAACAAGCACCGTAGTAGATCCATCTACATAGTAACCAAAGTCATCAGTTAGCTTAGTAGATAAAAGCCTTGTACTTAGAGTAGATTTTAGGGTAAACTGTGAACCCATTCCATTACCCACCCAAATACCTCTAGTACCATTGAATAGTGCCTTGAACCAAGATTCAAACTCTTGCTTCTTGAAATTATCAACCATGTCTATAAATATGAAATTAACCTTCGGCATATTTTTAATTTTTTCTATCATTTCAACAAAAGCCGTAGCAAATTCCTCACCTAACATTGATTTAAATTTCTCAATACCTACTATAACGCATACATATTGACCATAAGAAGCAATTGCATTCTCATCCAAGCCAGCCTTTTCAAAATCTTCATACATCTTAAGTAATAAATCCGAGAAGGTTTTAAAATTAACAACCAAATTCCCATCATAATAAGATACTTCAGAAGCATACTCTTTAAGTTCCTTCTCAGCATCAAATACATAAACATTCTTATTCAAATAACTCCCCAATTGTTTAATCATCATATTAGAGAATGTTTTCAGTACAGGAAATTCTAAAGCTGTAATCATATGAGCTAGATTCTTTGTAATATCTATAGTCCTTACTTCTAAAGATTCCTTTTCGATACCAATAGGTAATGCTTCTAAACCTCTTGAAGCAGAAAGACATTCAGAAATAGTTACAACCTCAGGTAATATAGGTATCTTAGGAGCATTAGTCTTATACTTAACACATAAATCCTTTATCTTTTCGCTGACAAAAGAATTTAAATTTTCTTTATCAGTAGGAACAGCACTTTGGAATTCAAATACAGCATCCAGTTTACACAAACCACGACCTGGTATACTAGCCGGTACTAACTTAGTACGTGCTAATAAAGATGAATAATCATACTTATCAGCCATTTGTAAAGTTAAATGGTTAGGTAAATATTGTGCTAGCTTACTTCTAATACCATTTGAAGAAGCACAACTGAATATAAAGTATACACCAAACTTTTGACAATCACGAGTTAATGTTACTAATAAGTCAAATAAAGCATCTCCAAAGTTCTCGTTAAATAACTCAAACCCATTAATAATAGTTACTATGTTTGGAAGAATATTCCCACTACTCTTACAATAAGAAATATAATCTCCACCAAACTCAGCGAACAATTTCTTTCTTGTCTCAATGATAGTCGCTATTAATTTAAATAGATTCATAATCTTATCAGTATCATTTTGTAATGCCACATCTCCTACTTGAGGTGCTTTACGATACATCTTTAATGTTTCAGTACCAAAATCTAATAAATACATATTTAATTCTTCAGGCCTATAAGTAGTAATACAAGAATAAACAATACTATTAACAAGTTCATCTTTACCACTATCAGCAACACCATATATTATCCAGTTACCACCAGTAGTAATAGGTAAGGTTAATAAACCTTGTAACTGCCTTTCAGGCGCATCATATTCTCCAATAACTGGGTTAATATCACAATCAACTTTCTTATATTCATACTTCTCTTTTAAACCATCAATATAAATAATAGGCGGTAAAGCATTAAGCCATAATTGTTTAACATGTATTTCTTCCTTCTTAGCAATATCAACTAAATACTTCATTATATTAGGTAACTCTTCACCCTTTAACACCCCAACCGAACTATTCTTACCATCATCTATAGTCTTAAAAGGAGTACCTATATAATTAACAAACGCTATAGAATTATCCACTTTTTTCTTTCTAACATCTGATTCATAATACGGAGCCCCTGTCCAAGCAGATTGTCCTAAAGCAAAGTACTCATCATAACCAACTTGCAAGAAGAAACGACCAGTTTCTTTAATAGACGCCGCATCAGGTCTTTTAATCATCTCTTGTGAATCGGATCTATCTTGAACCTTCAAACATATTTTAAACTTCGAGTTAGACCATATTTGGTCATTAACTACACCACTAGGTTTCTGAGTAGCCAAAATCAAGTGAACTCCTAAAGATCTACCTATACGTGCTGTAGATATTAGTTCATCCATAAAATCCGGTTGTTGTGCTTTTAACTCAGCAAACTCATCAGAGATTATAAACAAATGCGATATTGGTTTTTTAACCTGCCCATTACGATAATATCTTTGATACTTATAAATATCTATTGTAGATTCTCCTACAGCATCACGAGCCTTATTAAACTCTGCTTGACGCCGTTTCAACTCACTTTGTAAAGAAGCCAAAGAACGATTAATCTCATTAACATCCAAGTTAGTAATTGTTCCAGCCAAATGTGGTAATTTAAGACCAGTTTCCCTGTTTTCAAAAGCACCAGCCAATCCACCACCCTTATAGTCAATTAATACAAACTGTACCTCATAAGGATGATAATTAACAGCCATACTAAGAATAAAAGTAATAATAAATTCTGACTTACCACTACCAGTCATACCGGCTATCAAACCGTGTGGCCCATGATATTTCTCATGCAAATCTAATTTAAAAACATCACCATACTCATTTAATCCAACAGGCGCTGCTAATGAATTTATTGGATTATTCTCTTTCCATCTATTCATCGCATTTAATTGATTAACATTAGATACATTATACATTTCTAAGAATGAATAAGTTGTAGGTAATACAAATTTACCACCATTAAGAGGTATAGGTATATTAGAAACAACATAAGAATACTTTTCTAAAGATCCAAACATAAAATCTGGAATAAAATTAATCTTCTTATCATCTATAAGTACTCTTTCAAATACTCCTCCACTCTTCTCATCTACAGATATAAAGTGTTCTACTTCATTAGGTAATGAATTCAATCTATCGGTACATAAAATCAAGCTAATACCTATACACGCAGTTGATTCCAAAACATTTCTTACTACACTAACATTTCTAACCGCATCTACATCATCAGTAATTATTACATAATGACATGATAACTTAGGAGCTTCCTTATTACTAGAAACTCTTTGCCCATCATCATTTTCCTTCATCATGGCAATTAACTCTTCAAAATAAGAACTAATTTGAGCAATATCATCACTATTTGTTCCAAAGAACCTAATAGATTTTTGATCATCCCAAAAATATGGTGAGTCAATAATATCTTGCCAAAACTTAGTATTTCTATCATTAGTAAATACTACTATTTTTAAAGTATCATACCCATGAAAAGCCATCATTTGTAATAATAAACCTTTTAAGAAAGGATTTAATACATTTCTAGTTCCAATTAAACCAGTTACATACTTTTCCCTAAATGAATAAATGACCGGAACATTATCTAACATCTTAGTTTCTTTTTCCAAATCACGTAAATAAAGCATTAAATTATCTTCATCTTCCATAGAGAAATGTTCAGCAGGATAAGTTACCTTAAAAAATGGTGGTATAGAACCAATACCCAATCTTAATGATAAAAAATCGTAATCATCAATATTCTTCTCCCATAAATTACGCTTCTTATATAAAATGATGTCTCCTACTTCTTTAAGAGGGATATACTTCTCTATTAATAATTGTTGTTCTCTCTTTATTTCCAATAAAAACTCTTCTCTTTTTTTATCAACATAAGCACTATATGTAGCCTGTCTTTTTCTTTCATAAACCTTTTTTTGATGCTTAGTATACATCTTAGTAGCTATAGGTAAAGCTAGCATAGTTAATAGCATTACTACGGCCGTCAAAATAGATGGAAGAGCTTGTGTCCAACTCATATCAGTATTTAAAACTGTTATTACAGTAGTAATACCTGTAGTAATAGAAGTCATACCTGTCATTAACATAGTTCCCATTTGTAACATTATAGGCATTTCTTCTTTACTTTGCGCATTCGGAGGAGGATCTATTACTAGCGTCTTTTCTTCTATTCTTTCATCAAAACGAGGAGGTTTCAAAAAATAGTCCTCTTTTTTATACATATCTATTACCGGATCCGGTTCCATAGGTATTTTAGAATAGTCCAAACTAGCTACTACTCTTGGAGTAAAAAACTTCGCGTCATATTTAACTAATTTATTAGGATTATTCATATAAAAAATATCTCTTATTAAAGATAATTTAAATCCCAATATAAATACTGTATCCCCAAAAGCTAACTCTTCAGCCTCTGTAAGAACTCCATTAACATACATAGGAATTTGAGGGTTTAAATTAAATATTGTATATACTCCCCCACTATAATTAAGTTTTAATTGATTCCTTGCAAATCCACTTTGTTCATAAGATATAATATTATTAAAAGCCGCAGTATAATCTTTAGCTATATTATTACCAATATACCAACTACTATTATCCTCTAAAGTTATATTAAGTTGAATAGCATTCTCATCATAAATAGGAGAAACATAAATAACATAAGCTTTACCTAGAACAGCATTCTTAATAGTATAAAACTTTTCTTCCTCTAAACGAACATCAGTTAACGGATTACCATTCCTAAATATTTTCATGTCACTATTACTTTTTAAAACCCAAGCACCCTCAACAGCCTCTATATTAACTAAGTTTTCTTTTTCAGAATTAACAACCCAATAGTTACCATATACCTCTTGAGGTAAAACAAGTTCAACTAGTTTTGTATCGTCCATTAACACTACTTTCATCTAGGCCACTTCCCTTATTCTATCAAAATTATAACTTAATTATCCTTCATTTACAAGAATATACTAAGAAAAAAAGATAGTCACCTATCTTTATTCTAACCCAACTCTTCTAAAAATTCATTCTCACAAGTAAGATTAATTTTTAGACTCTTTAACTGCCTCTTATCACTATCTGTTAAGATATATGTAGCATGTGCCTCAGCATTCTTTAATTTACTTAATGTTGATAACGCTTTAGCCGCAGATGGATTAGTAACCGAACATATACTAAGAGCCATCAATACTTCATGTAGATTCAAGTGATCTCCAGTATTCATAGCCTTCTTAAGTTTTAACATCGGTTCTAATACAGCCGGCGTCAATAAATATATATCATCAGGTATCTTACTAAGATATTTTATCGCGTTAAGTATTAACGCCCCCGCAGGTGATAAGATATCTGTTTGTTTACCCGTTATTATCTTTCTATTAACTTTCATAGCAATAACCGGTAAGCCATTTTCCATCTCTTTCTTTTCTAAAGCTGGCTTAATTACTTCTAAATAAGTTTCATCTATATCTAACTCATTCATTAGTAGTTTGACCTTTTTATAGGTATCTTCATCACATAGCCCCATCTTATAATTATTAAGTTCATTATAATATCTTCTAACTATTTCCTTTTTAGATGCTTCTTCTACCACTTCATTATCAGTAATACAAAACCCAACCATATTAACACCCATATCTGTAGGAGAAAAATATATATCCTTTTCTGTTACCCTACTTAAGATATTCTTAAGTATTGGAAATGTCTCTATATCTCTATTATAATTTACAGCAGTTTTACCATACTTTTCCAAATGAAATGGATCTATCATATTAACATCTTTCAAATCGGCTGTAGCAGCCTCATAAGCCATATTAACAGGGTGTTTCAAAGGTAAATTCCATACAGGGAAAGTTTCAAACTTAGCATATCCCGCATTAACACCCCTCCTATTCTCATGATATAACTGCGATAAACATGTCGCCAATTTACCAGAACCAGGACCAGGAGCATTCACAAGTATTAATTTCCTAGTTGTCTCTATATATGAATTAGCCCCATATCCTTCTTCACTTACTATTGTATCTACATCCGTAGGATACCCTTTAGTAAACGTATGTACATAAGTTTTAATACCATTTCTATTTAATTTCTTAATAAACTTATCAACACTAACCTGATTCTTATATAAAGTAATTACAACACTATTAACAGTAAAACCCAATTTCTTAGATTTATTAATTAGCTTAATAATCTCTATATCATAAGTAATCCCATATTCCCCTCTAATCTTATTCTTTTCTATATCCCCTGCATTAATACAAAATATTATTTCCAAGTCATCTTTAAGTTCCTTGAACATACTAATCTTCACATCATTTTTAAACCCAGGTAATACTCTAGCCGCATGTGAATCATCAAATAGTTTTCCTCCCACTTCAAGGTATAACTTATCAAATAACTTGAACCTTTCTTTAATCTTTTCGCTTTGTATTTTTACATACTTAGCATTATCAAATCCTGTTTTCATATCTCCACCTACCATATAATAATAATATAATTTTTTATAAAAAAAAGGTATAAAAAAACACCTTTTTTACATATAAAAATACACTTTTTTAAACAACAAAAAACGCAATATTGCGTTTCCTTTTATAATTTATAGCCACGTTTTTCCAAAGATTCTTCTTGACTATAATGTACTTTATACCCATACTGGCCATAATTTTCCCACAACACAGTCTTTTGAACTTTAGTACTTTTATCTCTATTTACAATCATAAATCTTTCGCCCAAAGTAGCACTAACCTGAGCCCATCCAAGTTCTTCGCGAAAAAAACTATCTTTTTGTTCATATCCACTAGCCTCAAATTGTTCCTTAAGTTCTGGACGTTCCACAAATATTTTCGTATCAATCAATCCAACATGAGAAGAAATCTTAGGATCCTCCCATATCTTACCGTCCAAATCAACAAAACTAATTACATCTTCCATAATAATCTAAATCCCCACTTTCGATATAATATATATAGCAAAACCAATTGTAACAATAGTTATTACTAACACTAAACCTAAAGCCGCTACTAAGATTACACTCCCTTTATTTTCAATTGTTTCATCGAAAGCATCAAAGTCATAATTATCAATATATGGAGCTATTCTAAATAGGTATTTGTTATTATTATCATCTTTCTTTTCTCTATCTAATTCTTCTAAATTAGAAGTTTTAAATAATCTTTCAAATTTATCATAATTATATTTTAAGATATCCATATACGACTTATATTCATCATACTCTAAATGTTCTTTAGTTACTTTATCAATTATTTTATATAGAGTAACATTATTATCTATTATCATATTAGATATATCTTTTATATACTTATAATAATTCTTAAATAAGATGTTAATAATATCATCTTTATCAACAATATAAAAATTACATATAGTCTCTTCTTTACTTAGACCATCTTTCTTAGTAACACACTTATTATACATAGGAGCAAAAGTATACTTATTACCACTCTTGTGTATCAATATTCCATAATCTTCCAAATTATTATTTAAACTATTAGTTAGTATTTCAAATACTTTAACTTTTAAATAAGAAGCTTTTAAAACTTCTACATTTTCAGTAGTTATATCTGGTAAACAAGCAAATAAATCCAATACATAATCCATACTATTCTTAACAATACCACTCTCAAATACTTGAGATAACCCCGTCTTAATATTTCTATCATGATAACTTACTAACTTATTCTTTAAGGTAAAACTATTAGACTCCTCTTTAATAAAACTAAATACTTCTTCTAAGTTTAAGAATTTATCTTCTTTAGTATCCAACGATCCACTTATTATACCAACAGGCTCCATCTTCTCATTAAACATCCGATAAGTTTTAGCATAAGATAGCCCCATTAAATAAGCAATATCACTCATTATTAATTCATAATCATTTTCTTTACTATTATTCTTTTTAAAACCAAAACCATCATTAATACTAACATAATCACATTTCTTGTCATTTCTAATAGTAGTTACTTTAGCCTGTTCTAATACCTTAGTCCCTTCGTTATATGATAATAAGTAACAATTATTATGTTTCTTCAACTTATCAATACTAGATAAATAATACTCTTTCAAAGAAGCTAAATAATTATTATGACTTATCTTTCTTGCTTGATAGGAAAACTTATTATCGATTAAAGCATATACTTCTTCTAAGGGCTTGTTCAAAGCTACTAGATTATCTGCAAGTTTATTAATCTTATCATCGGAATACTTCTTACCTAATTCCGCTAACTTAGCTAACCTATCATTTATATACTTTATTATAAGTGCTTTCTTATCGTACATGATAATCACCTACTATTAGTTTCATTATACCATCTTTTAAAAAAATTGAAATAAAAAAAAATCTATTTAGATTTTTCATACTCATTTAAAGCTTTTTCTATACCCCTCCAAGGTATAGTTGCACACCCTTTTCTATTTTGTTGTTTATATATATCAGAGTATACTAAAGCCTCATTAAGATTATCATAAGTATTACCTGTTTCAATCATATCATAATAATCTTTAATTAAATCTCTTATTTCTCTAACACTCTTACCCTTTAATAACTTAGTCATAATAGAAGCAGCCGATGTAGATATAGCGCAAGCTTCTCCATCAAAATGAATATCTTCCAATATATCATTCTTAATTAAAACATATACATCTATATTATCTATGCAAGTCTCACTATTAGTATTTACTTTAATATAATTACTATCTTCTATAGTATCTCTATTTAAAGGGTGCATATAATGTTCCATTATTATTTCTTTCTTAGTTTCACTGTCCATCTTATCACAACATTTCATTTAATATCTTATTCTTATCTTTTAATAACTCAACTAGTTTATCTATTTCTTCTTTAGTATTATAGAAATATAAACTAACTCTAATAGTATTCTTTATACCTATTTCATCTTTTATTATCTTCGCGCAATGATTACCAGCTCTAACACATATACCATACTTATCTAAATATACAGCTACATCCTGAGCAAATATATTGTCTACATTAAAAGATATAATACTAGAAGGTTTCTTATTAACCATAGTTATATGTCTTATCTTAGATAATTCTTCATATAAGTATTTTCCTAACTCTAATTCTTTTTTTCTAATATTATTAATACCCTTACTTTGGATATACTCAATAGCCGCTCCAAAACCAATTACTCCGGATATATTAGGTGTACCAGCTTCTAACCTAGTAGGTAGAGATTTTAAATAGACCTCTTCTAAATTATCAAACGATTCATTCATTCCTCCTCCAAAGTTCTGAGGAATAACCTTATCTAATAACTCTTCCTTACCATATAGTACCCCCACTCCTGTAGGTCCACACATCTTATGAGCAGAAAAAGCTAAGAAGTCTATATCTAAAGCCTTAACATCTACTTTCATATGTGGAACCATCTGAGCTCCATCTACAACTACTAATATATTATTATCATGAGCTATACTTATTACCTCTCTTAAAGGTCTTGCATCCCCAATTACATTAGTTATACCAGCCAAAGATATAACTCTAGTATTAGGTGTAATTACCTTTTTAAGATTATCTATAGTCACTTCATAATTATCATCTAACTCTATATACTTTATCTTATAATTATTATCTTTAGCTATCTTAAACCATGGTAATACATTAGACGCATGTTCACTCTTCGTAAGTATTATCTCATCATTAGCTTCTAAATAATTACTAAAAAAACCAAATACAACCATATTTATACTCTGTGTAGTTCCACTAGTAAATACTATCTCTTTCTTAGAAGAAGCATGTATAAACTTACGTACTAAATCTCTAGTATTCTCATATTCATTATCAACCCTTAAAGAGATTTTGTAATCACCTCTATGAGCATTAGCTGAATAAGAAGAATAATATACATTCATCTTGTCTATTACTACCTTAGGCTTTAAAGTAGTCGCCCCATTGTCTAAATAGATAATATTATTATTTAAAATAGGGAAATCTTCTCTATTCATTTATTATCCCCTCTATCTCTTTTACATCTTTCTTAGAAACATTTAAATTATTCATTATAAAACCAGTACTAATTAATTCTTTAGCAGCTTCTCTACTTAAGCCTTTACTAGTTAAATAGAACAACTCATCTTCACCAATCCCACTTATTGTCGCCGCATGATTTACTTCCACCTCATTAGATGCGACTAGAAGATCCGGTATTATTATACTCTCTTCTTCATTTAACATTAATAATTTTAAACTTTCTAATAACTCATTATCACTAGTTTTCTCTTTGTTATCAGTAACACACTTTAATACTAAAAGCCCTTTATCTTTAGTAATAGCTCTTACTTTTATATTAGTCTTATTATTGTTACCTAATACATTAGAACGAAATACTAAGTTACCTTTATCTTTAGCTATAATAGAATAATTAAACTCTACACTACTATTACAATCTTGATTAATAGTTATATTAGTATTCATATTATTTAAATTAAAACATCTATTATATAATAACTCACTATTATTACTCATATTAATTATTATATTAACTTCATCTTTGGCTTTAATGCTAAACTCATTAATTAATACTCTACCATTTATATTAAAAGTTACAACACTAGTATTTATATCTATACTAAAAGCATTATCTTTTAATTCTATTACTTCATTCTTGTCTATTATTATTTTATTCACATTATCACCCTTATGAGTAATTTTTAAAACCAAGATCTTCTATCTCAGATATCAACTCTATACTACCAGTTTTAGCTATTTTTTTATTCTTTAATATATGTACTTTATCAGGATTTAAATCTTTTAATAATTTAGGATTATGAGTAATTATTAGCATAGAACAATTAGTTTCTTTATGATACTCTTTTAAAGATTTAGTCACTTCTTTTAAAGCATCTACATCTAAACCTGAATCTATTTCATCTAATATTAAGAAACTAGGTTTTAACATCCATACATGTAATAATTCATTCTTTTTTCTTTCTCCACCACTCATCCCATCATTTATACTTCTATGTATAAAACTTTCAGGAATATTTAACTTTTCGCATATCTCTTTAACTTCTCTTTGAAAAGAAAAGATATCTATATGTTCATTATTCTTTTCTGATAGAGCTATTCTCAACATTTCTCCATTAGTTACCCCCTCTATAGCTATTGGACTTTGACTAATCATCATTATTCCCATTCTAGCTATATCAGTAGTAGTAGAATCTCTTAAATCGACACCATTATAAATAATACTTCCATTTTTTATACTATAATTAGGATCTTTTAATATGCTTCTACATATAGTACTTTTACCCACTCCATTAGGACCCATTACAGCATGTATTTCTCCATCTGGTATTTCCATATTAAAACTATCTAATATTTTTTTATCTAAAACATTAACAGTTAAATCTTCTATTTTAAGCATAGTATCACCTACCGAACATATTCTACCATTTTTAACATCTATAGTCTATAAACAATTAAAAATACCTATTACTAGGTATTCTACGACGGACAAACATCCAAAGAATCTTCATGAGAACACACAAGGTTTTCGATATCAGTGTCTTTATACTTCAAAGCAATATGACCTGGACCTATAGAAATCCAATCATAACTAGCACCACTACAATTAGAACTAGACCCACTCAATTCACAGCTTCCGCCATTATTATTAAACCATTCTTCTTGCTGTCTAATAATCTCTCGATTAGATTCTTCATATTCATCCCCTATATGTAAACAATAAGATTTATCAGTAACAAAACACAAATAAGATTCCTTTACTATATAATTTTCAACATATAATTTAGGATATGCTTTTTCATTAAAAGTAGATAATATAGTATATTCCCCTTCATAGACAACGCTTTTATCACACGCTAAACCAAATTGTTTAACACAAGTTAATTCTCCTTCTTCTACATAACCACCATTAATTCTATTTTGAACAGCATCATTACATTCATCCAAAGCATCAAATATCAAGCCTTCATATCCACAGCTATCATAACTACCATCATCTTTATGCATACAATATCCAATACCGCTTTCACATGCATCTTTATTATCAAATTCACAATAGCCATTTTCCTTATTTACATCAAATACATCATAGATACACCACTTATTAATCGGAAGTATCTCTTTTAAATATGACATATCTTGTCCAGTCTCAGGATAAAAATCCCATTTTTCACGGGTATATGGCCCTACTAAATAGATATAACCAGTACCATTGAATCTCTTTTCAATAGTTACCTTTGCATCTACTTCTATCTCAGATGAACATGCTGCATACACTATAGGTATCATATATACAAACAATAATAGTGCTAAATATTTACTATATTTACCCTTGTTATATTTTATCATAGATATAAGCATGACACTTATCAACAATACTATTAATAATAACTTAATACCGGATCCTTTTGTAAAAGGATTCTTAACGTCTTTTACATCTTTTATTGGTTCATCAATTTTTTTTACCATCTCTGATACTATGGTATCTACATTTTTCTCCTCATCATTAGTATTCATAGATAGCTTTAAACTATTAGATGCATCTAACGTATTAGAACTCAAGGTATTAACATCTACTTCATTTTTATAACTAACTACTAAAGTTATTTCTTTATTACTCTTCCCCTTAACTACATTACTACTATCATTAAATATAACAGTATATTCTATATAAGGAGAATCTGTCTTAAACATGTCTTCATTTATATAAAAGTCTTCTTCGTTACCGTTGTTAATAACTAGATTATAAGTAACAGAATCATTTACTTCATACATCTTCAAATCCAATCCGATAGTTTTACCATTTACTGTTGGTCTATTTATCTCTTCAGCTTTTCCTTTTATACTTGTTTTCTCAATAGAATCAATTGTTACCTTTGATTCATCGCAAGACTTAGCATTAGCTACTACAAAGGGAATTAATATTAATAGTAATAATGAATACTTTATATGTTTCATATTGTTAGACTCCTATTATATACATAATATCATAAAAAAAGAAAGAGTATAACCCTTTCTATAAATTATTTTTTAGTAAACTAATAAATTCTTTAGTAGAAGTAATTATTGATTCTTCATCATAAATTAGATTAATACTTTCTTTAGGAAGTTGTTCATCTAATTCTATTATCTTTAATTCTTCGTTTTGTAACGCAACAGATTTTAATATATATCCTACACCGAAGCCATTCTTAACAGAATTAAGCATTGCTTCACTACTCTCTAACTCCATAATAGGATTTAAACTAATATTATTATTAAATAAATAATCATCTAATTTCTTTCTTTCTACTGTTTCCTTACTAGGTAATAATAAATTATATTTATCCAAATCTTTAATAGAATTTACTTCATCTATTTTCAATAATGATTCATTATAAATAAATACATATTCATCTTCTAATAAAGTATCCACTTTATATTCACTATTAGTATTTATATCTCCATATATTATTAGTAAATCTAAAGTGTGTTGTTCTAACAAACTAAGTAGCTCTTCATTTTTATTATTCAATAATTTTATAGCAACTCCGGGATATGTAGTTATAAATTGTTTTAAATATTTACTTAAATAATAAGTACTTAATATACTAGGTATACCTATTGATATTTTACTTTCACCAATCTCTTTACATTCTTGCAATTGCTTCTCTCCTAGTTGTATTATATTATATGCTTTCTCTACATAACTAAGTAATATTTTAGCCTCCGGAGTAGGCTCTATCCCTCTATTAGTCCGATAAAAAAGAATTGTATCTAATTCATACTCCAAATTTTGAATATGCTTCGATATAGCCGGTTGAGAGATATGTAGGTATTTAGATGATTCGGAAAAACTCTTCGTAAGAGCAACTACATAAAAAACACGATAAAGATTTAAGTTTATGTTACTAGATGGTAATACCATAACTTATCTCTCCTTTGTTGCCTTCTATTATAACCAATACCTTCTATTTGTCAACGAAAATTATAGTTAAATCAATTATTATAATTTTTAGTTATAGAAAAAAATACCAAAAAAAGAATCTATCTCACAACATAGATTCTTTCTTTTTATAAGATACAACAATCATAACAAAACTAATCATCATCAATAATAAGACGATTAATAAACTATCCCCAGTTTCCGGATTATCATACACATTAGAAACTTGTTCTACAGCTAGTTTTCTATATATTGGTCTAATAGTAACGTCAGTATCGGGCATAATAAATTCATATTCATTAAGATTACCAGTATTCGTATACTCCAGTATATTTCCTTCTGAACCTATTATTTCTATCCTCTCTACTTCATATCCATCTTCAGGTCTTACAGTAAATACTACCTTATCTTCATATACTATGGCAGATGTATTACCAACTTTGATTTCTATTTCTTTAGTATTTGAATTGTCTTCTACTATCACACTATTAGCTACTCTTTCATATGAAGGAGTTATAACAACGTTTCTATTTGGCATAACAAACCTATACTCATTTTTATTATCAGTTTCATTATATTCTATCTCATTATTATCGCTATCTAGTATTTTAAGGCTTGTCAATTTATATCCTTTAATAGGTATTACTTTAAATGTAACACCTTCTCCGTATTCTACCTCAGATATATCTTTTATTTCAATATTCAAATCTTCAGTTTCTTTTACTATATCAACACTAATACTAGATCTTATTGCTATTTTATCAAAAATAAACGGATTATTTGTACTTCCATCACCCGATGAATATTTAGCACCATTTTTTAAAGATATCACTGGTCGAACCCCAGCATCAGAATAGGTAACTCCTACAAGACTACCAAAATATAATGCTCCACCTGCCGGTAACCTACGTAAAACAGGCCCTGCATTATAATAAAACGAAAATGGAGTCATAAGCCAAAACGTTTTTCCTGTATATCGTATTTCCCCGCTTCTCAGCAAATTCATTTCCGCAGCCGTTGCTAAGCCAACTTTATAATTCAATTTTGCTTTACTATTCATGGTACTAAACTTGTCTATATCTCTTTTACAACTTAAATCATCTATTACACTGTATCCCTCAAACTGTAAATCCTCACTTATATCTCCCCCATCAGGATTAAAACTTCCAACGCTTGAAACAATACGATTATTACAATAAATTGTATCCTCAATATACTCATCATAATCTAATAGATAATGTTCATACCATAACTCAAGACCCTTTTTCATCAACGAATCTTCTTGATTAACATCCTCAGCCGATAAAGTCGCATTAATAGCTTCTTCTATATCTATACCATCTGTTAAAGTTATATAAAATGGAGTAGTTCCTTCTATATAATATACATAATATATACTAGAACACTCTCCTGTTGTATTAAAACACGTATAATGATGATTATTTACTTTTGCTCTATCTTCACTATTACTTGTATCCCAAATATTAATAGAATCACCATCTAGATGATAATTACTACCATCATAAGAAAAACTCTTACTATACGTATAATCATTCTGCGAACTATTATAAGTTAGATTTGTAGCCGTCGTAGCCGTTGCATACCATAATACATCACAAGTATTATTAGTCGCATTTTTACAAACATATTTATTTGCTACATCTTGATAATGTAAATACCAATCTTTTCTCTCAATAGTAGTTGGATTATTAATTGTATAAGTACCATCATCATTCTTAGTATAACTATCCCCAAAAGTATAAGTATAATTATAATAATTTATATCATTTCCTGATTCTAATGTAATTTGATAGTATGTAGATCCATTTACAGCCGCTATATACTGAACAGTTCTATATGTATAAGTACTTGTTCCATTTCTAAAAGTATACTTTCCTACTAAATCTCCATACTCATCTTCACTACTAACTTGATAAGCCCCTACTAAATTATACTTTTTAGTAACCGGTGTTCCCCAAATAGCATCTGTTCCATACCAAAAAGATGTATTTAATGTAGCACTCTTCAAAACAGACTCAGACGCTGTTACTTTTTTGGAACTACTAGCATATCTTACATTGTACATATATCCAAGATCACCAGGAGAACTACTCACTGAATTATATTGTAACCTACCAAATTGCGAATAGTGAGCATTTGAACCAATTGGTATTACATAAGCGGTAATCTCATTATTATAAGACTCTACGTAATATATTGTGTCACATGTTCCACTACCATCTTCTGATTTACAAGTATATTTCCCTATCAAATTATCACTTGTACTTCCGTTCCAAATTCCTTGTTCAAGTGTTCCGGTAATAGAGAACTGCTTGCTAGAAGAATCATAGCTATAATCAGTTCCATACCAATAATTTGAAGCTAAATCTTGTGTTGTTCTTGGGGCATACCCAACCTGCACCCCCCTAGTAGGAAGACACTGACCATTCTCCGGTACCCCATTATATATCATTTTCACTCCACCAGTATCAGTAGTTCTTATCATTTGCCAACAATAATTAGCAAAAATAACATTATACCGTTCCTTGACAAATCTAATAGCTTCAAGACCGCTAGGAGACCAGTGATATATCTTTTTAAATGGTTCCTCAGTAAAAGAATCATGGTGTTCTCCTGAGTATTCTAAAGCTACTAACTCATTTTCGACCCCATCTCTTAAAACATCATAAAGAAAACCAGACTCTGCCCTTACCATAAAAGGAATAAACAACAATATCAACAATAAATAAGTCAAATATTTTCTCACAGGTTCACACCTCTATTATAACTATATATATAATACTATAAATATATACATAAAATCAATAACTATAACGTTGTATATTAATTCTATTCAATATAAATTTATAAATATGCCGTCTAAAAAAACAAAAACCTCCTACTCTAGGAGGTTTTATACTTTTTAATTATACAGAAGGCCCCAACACAAATACCAAATAATAGAAAGCAAAAGATGAAGCAATAGCTAAAAACACGTCAATAATAGATAAAATCAGGTATACTTTACCCTTTTTATTACTCTTAAGAGACTTTTTACTATAAACAATACCTAATATTGAAAATATTAAGAATGGCAAACCACTAAATATTAATATTATTAAGCTAAGCGCCGACGTTAATCCAAATATACCTGGTTTAATCTCAAACACTAAGGAAATAATGAATAAAACTATTCCCAATACTGTTATTATTATTGGTATCAAGAAAATACCTTGGCCTTTTTTAAATCCTTATCCATAATTTACACTTTCTTTCTAATTAAGAATAACACTATTGGCCTCGAAAAATCTAGTGTAATAACACTTAGAACTGTAAACAAACTTGCTTTTTTCCCAATCGCATTTTCCATTATTCTATGACTTAAATAAATACCTAAAACAAAATCGATAAAAGACAATCCTAAAACTAGATATATCATTCCCAAATTATTTGATTGTGTTATTACCCCATTATTTTTTGCAACTATACTAACTACCGAAATTAACACTAGCAATATTTCAACAAGAATATTGGCCATTCCAACCATTTTTTTATCAGCTTTCTTCCCCAAGTATAGCCTGTTGATAATAGGAATAAAACTAACAAGAGGGTAATTATAATTATCCTTTTTAGATACACTAAATAATAATAAACTTTCAAATAGATAAGTAGTAATAACCTTTATAACTACAAAAACCATAATCGCAAATACAAAGATAAACATAAAGCTTCCAAATAAAAATAGCAGTGGTAATAACAAATGGAACATAAAAAATCACTCCTTATTATATATCTATTATACACTAAAATATCTCTATATATAAAAAAAAGAACTATCTCTAGTTCTTAATATTCCACTGGTGGAGGATGTGGGATTCGAACCCGCGACCCTCTGCGTGCAGGGCAGATGCTCTAGCCAGCTGAGCTAATCCCCCAGGAACGAATTAATCATACCATATAATTTAATCCGATGCAAGTTTTTTTATGAAAAAAGCAACTAATTAAGGAAAAAAAGAAGATACCATTGCAAAATGGTATCTTTTTTCTAATTTAATCCTTCTGATAGATTGAAATCTGGAGTAACAGGAATATTTCCCATTTCTTCATTAACTTCACCATCATCTATTAATTGTTCTTCTAATAATTCGCTAGGTTCGTCATCCATAAACTCTTTTTCAAGTATCATCTCAATATTACGATATTGAGGAGCACCCGTACCAGCAGGAATTAGTTTTCCTATTACAACATTCTCTTTTAGACCACGAAGTTCATCAACTTTACCCTTAATTGAGGCGTCAGTTAAAACTCTTGTAGTTTCTTGGAATGAAGCAGCAGATAACCAAGAATCTGTTTCTAATGACGACTTAGTAATACCTAACATAACTGGACGACCTACAGCAGGTTTTCCACCAGCTAAGATTACCGGTTTATTAGCAGCATTAAAATCATGCATTGAGATAGATAATCCCTCTACTAGACCTGTATCACCGCCATCAACAATCTTCATCTTAGAAATCATACGACGAACTATTACTTCGATATGTTTATCAGAAATATCAACACCTTGAGATTTATAAACCTTTTGAATCTCTTTCAAGATATAACTCTCAGCAGTAATAGGATCTGTTACAGCAAGTAATTCTTTAGGACTTACTGAACCTTCAGTAAGTTGTTCACCAGCCACAACATCTTGACCAACTTCCACTCTAACCTTAGAGTTATAAAGCGTTGTATGTTCTCTTTCTTCAACATCATTCTTAACGACAATTTTATGCTTTTCATTAATAGCTTCAATACTTACTACTTTACCTGTTATTTCAGAAATAGTAGCTTTTGCTTTAGGTGTACGAGCCTCAAACAATTCTTCAACACGTGGAAGACCTTGTGTAATATCAGCATCACCACCATGGGCAACACCACCAGAGTGGAATGTACGCATTGTAAGCTGTGTACCTGGCTCACCAATTGATTGAGCAGCCATAACTCCAACAGCTTCTCCAGTTTCTGCTAGATTACCAGTAGCTAGATTACGACCATAACACTTTTGGCATAATCCATACTGACTCTTACATGTTAGAGCACTACGTATTTCAACTTTCTTAATTCCAGCTTTAACTATCTTCTTAGCTAAAGTTTCATTAATCATTTCGTTTTTATCTACAATTAATTCCTTAGTTTCAGGATTAATAACCTTAGTAGCAGTATATCTACCAATAATACGATCTTCTAAAGATTCAATTACAGTACCAACTTTTTCATCTATGAAGTCAGTAGCTTCTATACCAGATATAGCACCGCAATCTTCTTCTTTAATAATTATATCTTGAGCAACATCTACTAAACGACGTGTCATATATCCTGAATCGGCAGTACGTAACGCTGTATCGGCAGAACCTTTACGAGCACCATGTGTACTTAAGAAGAACTCTGACACATTTAATCCTTGAATGAAGTTAGATTTAATAGGTATCTCAACTGGTTGACCATTTGGCTTAGCCATACAACCACGCATACCAGCTAACTGTGTAAAGTTTCCTGCGTTACCACGAGCTCCAGAGTTCATCATCATGAAGATTGGATTCTTATGATCACCATCAGAGATTTGCTTTAACTCAGCTTCAACTTCATCTTTAGTATTATTCCATATTTGAATAACATTTTGATATCTTTCTTCCTCAGTAATTAAACCTCTTTGGAATTGTTTATTAATTTTATCAACTTTTTCTTGCCCAGCTGCGATCTTTTGATCTTTATCTTTAGCTTCAATAATATCGAATGCTGAAACAGTTATACCAGCAACAGTAGAATACTTAAATCCTAAATCTTTCATTGCGTCTAAAACCATCGAAGTTTCAGTAGTTTTATAACGTTTAAAGATTTGAGCAATAATTTGTGATAAATGTTTTTTCTTAAATGGTTCAACTGGTTCCATTTTAGCAATTTCTTCTTTAATATTTACACCCATAGGAATAAAGAACTTACTAGGAGTTAAACCACCTATATTTTCATTACTTGCTTCATTAATATATTGGAATGAATCAGGTAAGATTTCATTAAATATTAATTTACCAGCTGTTGTAACAAGATACTTATCTCTTTGTTCATCAGTAAATAATTTATACTTAAATGATTTAGCAGGAACTACAATTCTTGTATGAAGTGTAATTTCATGTCTTTCATAAGCCATAATAGCTTCATTAGCATTTTTATAAGCTTTACCTTCGTTTTCCTCTCCAGGTTCTTCGATTGACAAATAATAGTTACCTAATACCATATCCTGAGATGGAGTAACAATAGGTTTACCACTCTTAGGGTCCAAAATATTTTGAGCACCTAACATTAATAAACGAGCTTCAGCTTTAGCTTCTTCTGATAATGGTACGTGAACAGCCATCTGGTCTCCATCGAAATCTGCATTAAATCCTGTACAAACTAATGGATGAAGACGTATCGCTTTACCACCAACTAATTTAGGCTCGAATGCTTGAATACCTAATCTATGTAGAGTTGGAGCACGATTTAACATTACTGGATGTTCAGTAATAGCGTCCTCTACTACATCCCATACACATTCATCTCTTTGTTCAATAAGCTTTTTAGCTCCCTTAATATTATGAGCTAATCCACGTTCTACTAAACCATGAATAACATGTGGCTTAAATAACTCTAAAGCCATCTCTTTTGGTATACCACATTGATACATTTTTAAATTTGGTCCAACACAGATAACTGAACGACCAGAGTAGTCAACACGTTTACCAAGTAAGTTTTGACGGAAACGTCCTTGTTTACCTTTTAACATTGAAGATAAACTCTTTAATGGACGATTTCCAGCAGCAGTAATGCTACGTCCACGACGACCATTATCAAATAATGAATCTACTGCTTCTTGAAGCATACGTTTTTCATTTTGAACAATGATTGTTGGAGCACCTAATTCTAATAATTTCTTAAGACGATTATTACGGTTAATAATTCTTCTATATAAATCATTTAAATCAGATGTAGCAAAACGACCACCATCTAATTGAATCATAGGTCTTAAATCTGGCGGAATAACTGGAAGTGCTTCTAATACCATCCATTCAGGTTTATTTCCCGATTCATCAAAAGCAACTAAACAATCTAATCTTTTAACTAAACGAACACGCTTTTGTCCAGTAGTATTCTCTAATTCTTTTCTTAGTTTTTCTACTTCTTCGTGAACATTTACTTCTTCTAATAGTTCTCTAATTGCTTCAGCACCCATACCTACTTTGAAACTATTTCCATATTTTTCATAGTAAGCACGATACTCTCTATCTGATAGAGTTTGTTTCTTTTCTAATGGTGCAGTACCAGGATCTATAACCACATAACTTACAAAGTATAACACTTCTTCTAAATCACGTGGCGACATATCTAGTACTAATCCCATCTTAGATGGAACACCTTTAAAGAACCAAATATGTGAACATGGAGAAGCTAGTTCAATATGTCCCATACGTTCACGTCTAACTTTAGAACTAGTTACTTCTACTCCACACCTATCACAAACAACATTTTTATATCTTAATCTCTTATACTTTCCACATGAACATTCATAGTCCTTGCTTGGTCCAAATATCTTTTCACAAAACAATCCATCACGTTCAGGTTTTAAAGTACGATAATTTATTGTCTCGGGCTTCTTAACCTCGCCATAAGACCAACCTCTAATTTTTTCCGGAGAAGCAATACCTATTTTGATACCCTTAAAACTACTAGCATCTATCATAATAAGTCACCCTCCTCTAAATCATCTTCACCAGGATATTCTAAATCATCTAGTGAATCACCTTCGAACTCATTTTCCTCTTCCTCATCATCATAACCACCTTCTGGTTCTTCTGGCTCTGGAAGCTCTTCTTCTGGTTCTTTTATAACATTTCCTTTTTCATCAAGACGATCAACTGTAATTGGTTCATCTTCTTCATCGTCTCTCTCTAAATCCTGAATATCGACAAATTCATCTTCTTGATTTTGAATTTGAATATCCAATCCTAGAGCTTGGAATTCTTTTAACAATACCCTGAAACTCTCTGGTATACCAGCCTGGTTAACTACTTTACCTTTTACTAGAGCTTCGAATACTTTAACACGTCCTATTACGTCATCTGACTTAACAGTAAGTATTTCTTGTAGTACATGAGCAGCACCATAAGCATATAGTGCCCAAACCTCCATCTCACCAAATCTCTGTCCACCAAATTGTGCTTTACCACCAAGTGGTTGTTGAGTAACTAGTGAGTAAGGTCCAGTAGAACGAGCATGTAACTTATCATCTACCATGTGATGTAGTTTAATCATGTACATAACTCCAACTGATACTCTATTTTCGAATGGTTCTCCGGTACGACCATTATATAGAATAGTCTTACCATCAGGATCCATTCCAGCTTCTTTCATTTCTTCCTTCAAGTCATCCATTGTTGCTCCATCAAATACTGGTGTAGCATAATGAACTCCTAATTTCTTACCAGCCATACCTAAGTGTAACTCAAGTATCTGACCTATATTCATACGAGATGGAACACCTTGTGGATTCAATACGATATCTACAGGACGACCATCTGGTAGATAAGGCATATCTTCTTCAGGTAATATCAAAGAAATAACACCTTTATTACCATGACGACCTGACATCTTATCTCCAACTTGAATCTTACGTTTTTGAATTATATATACACGTATTACTTTAGATACACCAGCAGCTAATTCATCAGAATTCTCTTTAGTATATATCTTAACGTCATGAATAATACCACCAGCTCCGTGATCAACACGTAGAGACGTATCTCTTACTTCACGAGTCTTTTCTCCAAAGATTGCATGTAATAATTTTTCTTCAGATGTTAATTCTTGAACACCCTTAGGAGTAACCTTACCAACTAGAATATCTCCATCTTTAACTTCAGTACCTATACGAATAATACCATTAGCATCTAAATTCTTACGAGCATCTTCACCTACATTAGGAATATCTCTTGTTATCTCTTCGGGTCCTAATTTAGTATCACGACAATCTATATCATAGTGTTCAATATGTAGTGATGTATAAACATCTTCTTTTACTAATCTTTCATTTAATACAACAGCGTCCTCATAGTTATAACCATTACAAGTCATGAATGCTATAACCATGTTCTTACCTAATGCCAATTCTCCACGATCTGTAGATGGTCCATCAGCTATTACTTCGCCAGCATGAACTTTATCTCCAGCTTTAACAAGTGGATGATGATTAATATTAGATGCCTCATTACTTCTTTCAAAGTTAGCTAAATGATAAGTATCCTTACCTTTCGCATTCTTAACAATAATCTTTTTACCATCAGCATACTCTACTACACCATCAGCTTTACAAACAATTGTTGAACCCGAATCACGAGCAGCTATATATTCCATACCTGTTCCAACAATTGGAGCTTCTGTAGTAAGTAGAGGAACAGCTTTACGTTGCATGTTAGCACCCATCAAAGCACGAGTCGCATCGTCATGTTCCAAGAATGGAATACAACTAGTTGTAATAGATACAATTTGGTTAGGAGCAACGTCAACGAAGTTAACTTGATCCTTATTTATCATTACAGTCTCACCATTTAGACGAGCTATAACTTTATCATCTTTAATTTCATTTTTACTTGTTAAATCTAAAGTAGCTTGAGAAATATAATAATCAGCTTCTTCATCAGCAGTTAGATATTCTATTTCATCTGTTAATTTAGCATTAACTACTTTACGATATGGAGTCATTATAAATCCATATTCATTTATCTTAGCATATGAAGCTAAAGATGTAATAAGACCTATATTTTGTCCTTCTGGTGATTCTATTGGACATATACGACCATAGTGACTTGGATTAACGTCACGAACTTCCATACCAGCTCTTTCTCTTGATAACCCTCCAGGTCCTAAACAAGATAAACGTCTCTTATCTGTTAACTCAGCAATTGGATTAATTTGATCCATGAATTTAGATAATTGTGAACTACCAAAGAATTCTTTTAAACATGCAGTTACTGGACGAATATTTATTAAAGTTTTAGGAGTGACATTTTCCAATTCTTGAGTAGTCATTCTTTCTCTTATAACTCTTTCCATACGAGCCATACCAACACGGAATTGAGTTTGGATTA
>CAMYYH010000012.1 GCA_947303405.1 uncultured Mycoplasmatota bacterium | reverse complement strand
CATAGTTTATAATTATGTGTTTTTTAATATGTCTACTCTATGGGGTGCATTTCAACATATGTGTTTTTTCTTTGCAAATTATCAAGTGTTTGATATTATAAAGAAAAAAGGAGTGACTTACTATGGCTGATTTAATGAAAGAAGCTGAAAAAATGGTCAAAAAAGCAAAGAAAAACCTAGATATGAAGAAAGTAAAACAAGACGCTAGCAAAGTGGGAGAGATACTTAAAGACAAGAAAATAACTAAAGAAGAAAAAAAAGAGCTTACTGATATGGCTAAAGACTTGTTAAAAGACATTAAAAAATAATGCCCTTTTCTTTTTTTGGTGTATACTATAGCTATTTAATTAACAAAGGAGACGAGATAATAATGAATAATACAAAGAAAAAACAAACGATAATTTCTAACAAAATGGCCGGAACTGGCTTTGCAAATTGTTTAGGGCCAATTACTAGTTGTTTGACTAAAGTTGGGCAAAAGGTAGATTATTGCTTAGCCATGGTTGGCTATAAATTAGAATACTGTTTAGCGCAAAGAGATAGTAAAGTATTGCCATATTTTGCTCACGACCTTGAAAAAGTACCATATGATACGTGCCGAGAAGGTTTCTTAAAAGCTATGTCAACTCATAGAAATATGTATGATATTGATTCGGAAATAACAAACGAAGAAATAACAGTATTTTTAGATGAAATAGAAAATGTTATCTGCAATAAAGGATACGCAGGAGTAAGAGAAAACATATTCACATCTTATTTTTATTCTGTAGTTAGCTCTTGTGACTTAGAACTTAAAACCCCTTTTACTGTTGAAAACTTCATTCTTAGTTTATATGTTTTAAAGAAGATTGGTCTAGTCGATGACGAAGAATTATTAGGACTACTAAGCAGCACACGCCTAAGAATAATGAATACAGAATTTAAAGAGCCAATCAAAGATGACACTTCAGCAGAAAAAAACTCATGTCAAGTCTTATCATATACTCAAACACCTAATCTAAGAAAATACATAACATTAAAAGGTGAAGAATAGACTCAATAATTGTTAATTATATGTTAAAATAGTTTTGTGATGGATATGAAAAGAATAGTATTATTAGTTTTATCATTAATTATACCCCCTGTATTTGCTAAAAATCCTATAGTAACTTTAGAATCTTGTATCGATGGGGATACAGCGAAGTTTATCTTAGATGAGCAGGAGATAAAAGTGAGATTTCTAGCTATAAATGCTCCTGAAATAGAACATGAAGAAATTCAAGCTGAATACAAAGGAGAAGAATCTAAAGAGTACGTATGTAATCTCTTAACTAACGCAACCGAGATAGTATTAGAATATGATAACAATAGTGATATAACTGATAAATATGGTCGTGTTCTAGCTTGGATATGGGTAGATGGCAAACTGCTTCAAGATTTGGTAGTTGAAGAGGGATTAGCCAAAGTTGATTACATATATGATGAATACCTATATGTTCCATATCTTTGCCAAAAAGAAAAAAGAGCCTACAATGATAAAAAAGGTATATGGGAAAAGAATAAAAAACTAGGCTATTGTAATAAAATTGAAGATAACAACTATACTTTAGAAAATCTAAAAAAGGATTTAATAGATAATATTGATATATCATCTAAAAGTATCAATTATATAATAATTGGTATAATACTATTTCTAATAATAATAACTATATTGACTTTACTAATTATAAAGAGGAATTAAATATCAAATTCCTCTTTTAGTATTCTTTTATATTATTTATAACCCAAGTTCTTTTTACTATATCTTTAATACCTGTATTACAGTACTTACAATGCTTTTCTCCTAAGGTACTTATTGGTGCCCCACAATTAGGACAATTAAGACCCAATAACTTCTTATCATCCTCTACTAGATTAGCATCTATTACATATACTATTTCTACTAAGAATCTATCTTGTATTTTCTTTCTAGAATCATTACCTTCTTTATAATAATATTCTACTGAACTGGCCATATATATAGTAGCTATACTCTTATTCTTTTCATATCTATTAATTACTGTTTTGTGAATCTTAATACTATCATAAGATACATTTTTATCCCCGATATCTTGTATTTTAGATGAGACTAATCCTTTAATCGTATCGTTATACTTAGTTAGATCCTTAGTGCTCTTCTTTTCAATCGCATCTAAATAATTAGTAATAGTATTTTCAGCCATGCTCTTTAATTCATTAATATTTAAATCGGGGAAATCTTTCTTAATAGAAGATAAAGATAACGTTTCCATAGAAGACAACGACTTAGGAGTGTTTTCAGCTTCTATTTCACTTCTTGTAATCGCATCTTTTAAGTCTCTAGTTCCAAAGTATTTCTGTAAAAAGTCACCAAACATATCCCTTAAATAGCATATAAATACGACAATAATAACTAATAAGACAACAATAATTACTAATGAAACAATAACCCCATTCATACTTACACCTCAATATAAAGATACCATAATTATTTATAAATTACTATATACTCATGGTTCTCTTTTTGTTTTATATAAGATATAATATTATTAGGATAGATGTATATGAAAAAAGTAATGAGTTTTTTTATAAAATTGTTAGTACTGGTTTGTTTAGGTTACTATGCCTATGCCTATTTGGGAATCAGATTTTATCGAACTAATGGAACCTCTATGAGTGGTTTATTAAATAATGGAGAAATAGTAGTTAGTAAAAAAGAAAATAATCTTAAAAGAGGGGATATAATCGTTTATTATGATGGCCATAAAAACGTTATTAAGAGAATAGTTGGTTTACCTAATGAGATTATAGATATAAAAACTGATGGTAAAATATATATAAATGATAATGAATATCATGAAGACTATATAGGTACTAAGAATCCTAAAGGAGAAGTAGAATACCCTCATACCATATCTAATAATAGTTACTTCTGTTTAGGTGATAATAGATTGGATTCTTATGATAGTAGATATCTAAAAGTAGGGGACATTAATAGTAATATAATTAAAGGAAGAGTGATTTTTTCCATTAGTACCTTTAGAATAATAAAAAGAATTAATAACTAATAGTAATAAAAAGAGCTTTGTGTATTCCTTGAAATATTTTCTATATAATAGTATTCTTATTATAGAAAGGTAGAGGTTTTATGGAAAAGAAGAATAATATAATAATGATAGTAATATTGTTATTAGTAGTAGTCTTATCATTTGGCTATGTATCATATTCAACCATGAGTAATCAACCAAATACATCTAAAAAAGTAGTTAAATGGGAAGTGGGTATTACCAATGTTGAGGTAATAACAAATGGTAATGCAGAAGACAATAATTATACATATAATGAAGGGACAATAGTATTAAAACCTACATTATATGGTGTAGAAGATTCTATATTGTATAGAATAACAATTAAAAATAGTGGCACCATTGCTGCTAAACTAGGAAGAAATATTTACAATGATAAAAAAGATGACAGTAAAATAATATTTACTTATATTAATCCTCAAGAAGAACTAGCTCCAGGAGAAGAAACAACTCTAATTATTAATGCTAGTATTGATGAAGACAAATATGAGGTTGGTAGAGTATATAACACTGAATATACTGCTATATATGAGTATATTCAAAAATAAATAGAGGTGGTATAAGAGTGGTAAATAACAATGAAGAAGATATAAAAGAGCTTAAACAAAATCTAAAAAACACTATTAGAGTACCACTTGTAGTAAAAGAAAAACCTAATAAAGAAAAAAGAATGCGTAGTAAAAAGAAAGATCCTCAAAAAGAAAAGAAAGATAGAACAGGGAATGCCATCTTAATAGGCATTGTCGTTTTATTGTTACTTATTACTTCATACACAATTATTAATAAAATAATAGATTCAAATAAAAAACCGGTAGTTGTGGCTGATAATAGTAATAAGAAGAAAAAAATGTCTTTAAATAAAAAATGGATAACTGCTGATGGAGCAATGTTTTACTTTGCTGAAGACGAAACGTTCTATTGGTATGAAGAATCGACCGATACCAAAGATAACTATTATGAAGGGACATATGCATATAAACAGGGCAAAGAAGCTTTAAAAGAAATGGGCTATAATGAAAATGAATTTATTAAGATATATGGAGATAAAATCTTAGAAGATAACATCTATTCATTAGAACTTAGTCCTAGTACTGCCTATATAGAAGGGAAAGACCAAACAAGTACCTTTATTCCTAAAGATACTAAGTGGTGGTTTATTCTAATCATAAAAAATGAAGGTGGAGCTATTGCCTATAATAAAACTTTAGATATTAGATATCATTTAGAAAGTCAATAATTATTGACTTTTTTTGAAAGGAGGTATTATCTTGCCTAATGAAGTAAAAGATATAATGCAATACATTATATCCAAAAGTTATGAAGTATATATAGTTGGTGGCTATGTAAGAGATTACTTACTAAATATAGAAAATAAAGATTATGATTTAGTCACTAATATGCCTCTAGAAGAACTAAAAAAAGGTTATCCAACTCTTCATATAATGAAAGAAAATAGCCATCGTAATACTTCTATATTATATATAAACAATCTATCTATAGAGATATCTACATACAAAGGAAATAGTCTAAAAGAAGATCTTTCTAATAGAGATTTTACAATCAACGCTCTAGCACTAGATATTAATAATAACCTAATAGATCCCTCAAACTATCAAGAAGATCTTAATAATAGAATATTAAAAGTAGTAAAGGAAGATGGTAGTGGTATAGACTATGATCCTTTAAGAATACTAAGAGCCTTAAGAATATCTCTATCTCATAAATTAATTATATCCCCCAATACTAAGAAAATAATACTATTAAAGAAAGAGCTATTAACTACTGTAGCAAAAGAAAGAATATATAATGAATTAACAAAGATCCTTATGTACAAAGAGGCAACTAAATATATAGATGAATATAAAGAAATATTCTTTATTATTATACCTAAGTTAAAAGAAACCTACAATTTTCAACAACACAATAAATATCATATCTATGATGTCTTCTATCACACTCTAAAAGTAATAGATTGCGTAGAAGCTAATATTTATTTAAAACTAACTGCTTTATTTCATGATCTAGGGAAACCAGATAAATTCTTTATAGGTGAAGATGGTATAGGCCATTTCTATGGTCACTGGATTACTAGTAGAAAGATATTTAAATCATTTTGTAAGGAGTACAAAGTAGATAAAACGACTGAGTCCATAGTATCACTACTTATTTTAAATCATGATCGTCTCTTACCATCTAAAAGAAAAAAGATAATTAAATTTCTACAAGTTTTTAATCCTTCTTATTTAGATATGCTATTTAAGATAAAAAGAGCGGATATACTAGCCCAAAATCCAGTATATCAAGAAGAAAGCTTACTGAAACTAGAAGAACAAATAAAAAGGATTGCGGAAATATTGAAAGAAAAACCTGTTCTTACAGAAAAAGACTTGGCTATAACAGGTAATGATTTAATTAAACTTGGTTACCAAGGAAAAGACATAGGAATAATAAAAAAGAAATTAATAGTTTTAATAAACGGTAATAGAGTGAATAATAACAAATGTGATATAATAGACTATATAAAAAAAGAAAAGAAATGAGAGTAAATATGACAAATGAAAAAGAAACTAAACAAAGTAGCTTAGTAGTTATTCTTGTAGTAATCATAATCACCCTAGTATTTATTGTAGGAATTCTAATCGGTAGCAAAATGAATAATACTAAACAAGAAGAAACAAACAAAATAGTAGACAAGAAAGACAAAAAAGATCCTAAAGAACCAAAAGAAAAGAAGCAAGAAAAGGAACCTGAAGTAAAATCATCTAAGACGATAGATGAAGAAGCTTTAGTAGAAGAGGCAAAAAAGCTAATTCCTATTGGAATGTGTGGTTATCCGGCGATGCCTCTTGAAAAGAAAACTTTAACAGTAAACCAATTATCTGACGAAGTCAAAGGGGCGATGATAATTTATCGCTTTAATAACATTGATATTGATAATCCGGTTCACATAAAAGAAAAAGATATAAAGAGATACTTTTCTGACATATCATTCTTAAACTATTTGAAAAAGAGTAAGGATAACCAATATTCTTTGGCCCCCGGTATAATGAGCTATTCTAACGACGAGTATATTATAGAAACATACGCTACTGGATGTGAAGGAGCACATGAAGGTGATACGATAAAATATCTAAACTATACTCTAAAAGATGACATATTAACATTAGTATACGCTTATTATTGGGAAACATACGATTATGACAACAGTTACTATAGTTTCTATAAAGAAAAAAAAGGTAAAGTAATTTATGATGCTGCTACCTATTCAGAAAAAAATGGCGAAGTAAAATACTTATATAAAGGTAAAGAAATATCATATGACGCATTTGATAAATATGAATTTACTTTTGACATTTCAAATGACACCTTGCTTTTCCAAAAAATGACTTATAAAGCAGTATAATGATAATTGACATTTATTATATCAAGATATAAAATACACTTAGAAACGAAGAAAGAGACTAGTAAAAGTACTAACTATCAAAGAGAATTCATGGTTGGTGTAAATGAATATAGAAATACTTTGAATGACACTCTAGAGTTGATTAAGGAATAAATACTTAATCCGGGTAATTCCGTTATAATAAAAGAGACTTAGTAATAAGTAAATTGGGTGGTACCGCGGAATTAACTAGTTTTCGTCCCTTAGGGGAGAAAAACTAGTTTTTTTAATCGAAAGGATGATAATAATGAAAAAAGTTTATAACGAAACTATAAACATGAAATCTCTTGGTAAAACCGTAACTTTAGCTGGTTGGGTAGCTAAAAAAAGAGACTTAGGTGGTTTGCTATTTATTGATTTAAGAGATAGAACAGGACTAATACAATTAGTAATTAACCCAGAAAATAAGAATTATGAATTAGCTAACTCTTTAAAAAACGAGTATGTAATTGAAGTAACTGGTAAAGTTTTAGAAAGAAGTAATAAAAATCCCAATTTAAAAACAGGAGATATTGAAATAGATGTTGAAACAATAGAAATCCTAAATACATGTGAAGAATTACCATTTCCTATTGTTGATGAAGTAAATACATCTGATGATAATAGATTAAAATACAGATACTTAGATATTAGAAGAAACAAACTAAGAGATAATCTATTATTAAGGAGTGAAGTATTACACTTCTTAAGAAATAAAATGTATGATTTGGGATTTACGGAGGTACAAACACCAATACTTACTGCTTCTTCTCCCGAAGGAGCAAGAGACTTTGTAGTTCCATCTCGTGTATATCCTGGTAAGTTTTACGCTCTTCCTCAAGCACCCCAAATTTACAAAGAGTTGCTAATGGTAGGCGGTTTTGAAAAATATTTCCAAATTGCCCCTTGCTTTAGAGATGAAGATCCAAGAGCCGATAGAACTCTAGAATTCTATCAATTAGACTTAGAAATGTCTTTTGTTGATGAAGATGATATCTTGGCCGTCGGGGAAGAGATATTCTATGATACCTTTAGTAAATTTAGTGATAAAAAAGTATCCCCTAGACCATTTAGAAGAATTCAATACAATGATGCCATAGATATATATGGTTCAGATAAACCAGATTTAAGATTTGGTATGGAAATCAAAGATATTACTAAGGTATTTAAAGATACAGAATTCATGGTATTTAAAAATGTTATTACAGATGGAGGAATGATTAATGCGATAGTTGCCAAAAACGCCGCTGATAAATATTCTCGTAAACAATTAGATGAACTAACTGAGTTTGTTAAGGGAAAGAAAGCTTCTGGGTTAGCTTATCTTAAAATAGGTGAAGAAATAACCGGTTCAATTGTCAAAGTTTTAACAAAAAAAGAAATTACAAATCTAAAAAAAGAACTAGGACTTAAAAATAATGATTTAGTGTTAATCGTATCAGGTCCAAGAAAGATAGTAAAACCTGCTTTAGGTGCTTTAAGATTAAAAATAGCCAATGACCTAGATATAATTGACAATAATAGATTAGAACTATGTATTATAAATGATTTTCCAATGTTTGAATGGGATGAAAAGAATGAAAAATGGGACTTCTGTCACAATCCATTCAGTTTACCTCATGATGGGATTAAAGCGTATGATAACTTAGACAATTTAGAAAACATCTTAGCTTACCAATTTGACTTTGTATGTAATGGAAATGAAATGGCATCAGGAGCTATTCGTAACCACGACTTAGATAGTCTAGCTAAAGGATTTGAAATAGTAGGTTACGGAAGAGAAGAAGTAGAACAAAGATTTAAATCTATCTTTACGGCTTTTAAATATGGTTGTCCTCCTCATGGTGGAATGGCGCCTGGTATCGATAGAATTTTAATGCTTATAAAAGACGAGCCTAACTTAAGAGAAGTTCAGGCGTTCCCACCAAATGCTTCCGGACAAGATATGATGATGGGAAGCCCAAGTTCAATAGAAGATTATCAATTAAAGGAACTTGGTCTTAAAATTGATAGAGAGGATAGAGGATAACATGACTATAGTAACTTTTGCAAAAGAAGCTTCCCCAGATGCCTTCGATGAATATAATTTCTTATCTACAGACCCTTTTGTAAGAACGTGCAATATGCTCGTGGAAAGATTCGCGGCAAATGACCAATGTCCCGACAGTGCAGGCCTACATAATTTTGCCGATAAAATAGTGCTTGCAATAGAAAATGAAGACCCGATTGGTTTTGTGACTCTAAGTGAAGTGGATGGAATTATGGCCATTACCTATTTTGTTACAGATGAAATAAAAGTCCAAATAAGTGGTCTCGATCCCGATGATGTGAAAAAAAGATTATTAATCTCTACTTTGAAGAATGTTCCTGAAGGAAATAGTATCAAAGTTGCAAGTAAAGTGGCAGAATATTTAGGGGAAAGCTTTCTAGCCGAATTTGGCGCCACAAAATCAGTTGGTTATTACACATTACCTTCCCTAGGGAACAGTAAGAGTTTGAAATAATGAACTAAAGATATCTACTATAAAATAGATATCTTTTCTCTTTATATTAATAGTTATAATGTGCTATAATTCATATAGAATAACAAAGGAGTGTTAATATGACTAATAAAGAAATAAGCATAAGAAGTCTAGTCTTTCTAGTTATCGGCATATTATTAATATTATCTTTAGTCATTTGTATAAATATTGTTAATAGTGAAAAAGATCTAGTAGCAACGGATGCTACGGTTATTAAAATAAAAGAAGATAAAGATGGTACAGGTAAAAATGATATAACTGCTGTATATGAAGTAAACAAGACTACTTATCAATATAACTTTTATTATAAAGACGATATTAAAATTGATGACGTAATTGAGATATACTATCATGAAAAAGATGTTACATCTGTTCAAGTTGGTAAAACCCCTAAATTAATATTTTTATTTCCTATAGCCGGGATATTATTATGTATTTTTGGTATATTTGAACTATTCTCTAAACATAAAGAAGCGGAGTCTTCACTAGGAGAAAACGTTAAAGCTAAAGTAATAGATGAAGATGAAAAAACCAAAACATTTAAAATAATAAATACCGAAGAAGAGAGTAATTATATTAAAACAGCCGAAGAAATAGAGGAAGTCCCTGTAAGAGGTATAAAGAATAAAAACGAAGAAACTAAAACTAAAAATGATAATAAGATATTGCCAAATAAGTATCGAATAAAAGGAGATAAAGTCTATTATCAAGAAAAAGGTAAGGAAGAAGAATTTCTAGAATTAAAAGATATTTCTAAGATTGTAAAAACCATAAATAGTAATAAAGAGTTGATAAAAGTAACAATAAAAAAAGATGATACATTACTAATATTCACTTCTGTTATTAATACCAATTTAGAAGAATTTTCTTCAGAACTACATAAAATAATAAAAACAATAAATAAAGATATTTTAGAAGAAATAGAATATAAAGAGTGGTAACATGGCTAAAGAGAAAAAGAAGAAAACCCCTTTCTTAATAATAGGTTTCGTTTCCGGATTAATAATCTATTTAATTGGTTTATTTTTGTTATTCGGTGCGGGCCTTACAAAGATTAATAGAATAAAAAACATCTTTCCCGCTATTGTGTTAACAAGAAGTTCTATAATGGGAATCAAAGTATTTGGTGCTATTTTATTCTTAATAGGTTTTGCAATCTTTATGTTATCCGTTATATTACTATATAAAGAAGATAATATTAAAGAAAATGTAAAAGAACTCATTATTGAAGGAAGGGCGGATGTCATTACTATAATAGTTATGACATATGTTCTAATCTTTATGTTAGTAGTATGTTTAATATTTGATGAAGTAATAGGCGCCCTATTATTTGGTA
This sequence comes from uncultured Mycoplasmatota bacterium, assembly GCA_947303405.1. Classification (GTDB taxonomy): domain Bacteria; phylum Bacillota_I; class Bacilli_A; order RF39; family UBA660; genus Coprovivens. The sequence continues at coordinate 14,654 of CAMYYH010000012.1, read as the reverse complement.
TAGCCATTTTAATACAAAGTGTATTAAATAACTTCTTATTAAGATACTATAGAAAAAAATAATATAGAAAGGGTGTTTAACATGGTGATTGCTGTTGACGTGGATGACACAATTACAAATACATATGAATATATGTTACCTTTAGTTGCTATTAATTATAACCTAGATTTAAAAAAACTATGGGATAATAAGCCTTCATATAAAGAACTAAGTAAAACCCTGCCAAATTATAAAGATTTTATCCAAAAAAACCTTCACATCCTTGCTAACATAGTCACAGTAAAGAAAGACGCCATTAAAGTTTTAAAAAGATTAAGAAGTGAAGGTCATAAGATATTCATAATAACAGCTCGTAATACAGAAGAGTATAGTAATCCTTATCAAATTACATATGATTATCTAATAAGTAGAGATATACCATTTGATAAACTTATAACTAATGTTGGGAATAAAGGATTACGATGTGTTAGTGAAGGAGTAGATATCTTCCTAGATGATAATACTAAAAGCTGTAAATCAGCCATGAAATATAATATAAAGACATATCAGTTTAAATCTAACTTTTGCTCGCCAGAAGATAAAATACCTAGAGCCAACAGTTGGGAAGATTTTTATAATATAATTTCAAACTTATCCCATAAAACAAATAATTAAGTGGGGAGAGAAGCGATATGGATGGTAAAGAAAAGAACAATAAAAGTTCAATACGGTCAATGTGTATAAAGATAGTTCATACTATCTTTTTTAATGCATTCGAATGGCAAAAGCCGTTTGTTTTTCAATAGGGCCTTCAGTAATATCAATTGGTATACCTGTTATTATAGTCCCTGCGTCAAACCCTGTCGGACAATCATCAACAATTGCATAAGTATTTGGTATTGCTGATTCAAAAATACTTGTATTCCTAATTGATCCTAAGCAAATGAAAGGTTTGGGCTTACCGAATTGTTTCGCGTAGATACCCATATTTATGAGTTGGGCTTGATTCACTAAATGATTTGCGTGTTGTTCTACTTGGGCACGGGTTAATTGCTTTAATTGTGAAGAGGTAATATACCCCTCGAAATCTCTATATGGGCATCCCCAGTAGTAATAATCTCTCTTTTCCTACCATAGCGCTTCAAGCCATATAATGTACTTGACAAAAAGAACAACGATTCTTACATCCTTTTTGCAACAAAAAAGCCAAAGAAGTCGTATTACCATAGAAAGGCAATGTATTATTATGCAAAAATAAATCTTGTGTAGTATCCTTCAAATTAACCTGAGCAATATTGTTAATAACTGGATATACCCAACTCGGTTCATAAATAATAGTAAAATTAGGATTACCTTCATATTTCTTCGTATTTTACAGTATTTACATTTGTTAGTCAATTTGTAAGTAGCACTCCAAAAAAGTGTTATAATCTACTAAAGGAATGATTAATATGAATCTATCAAAATCTAAATACTGCGAAGGTATAACTTGTTTAAAAAAGCTATGGCTAAGTATTAATAAACCAGACTTAAAAGAAGACGTTAATGAAAAAGTATTTGATACTGGTACTGAAGTAGGAGAGTTGGCTAAAAAACTATATGGAGACCATACGGATATTGAATTTAATACAGATTTATCTAAAATGATAGATGATACTAATAAAGCAATAGATGCTAAAGGAGATACAACTATTACTGAGGCTTCATTTAATTATAATAATAACTTTTGTAGTGTTGATATCTTAAGAAGAAAAAACAATATCTATGAAATAAATGAAGTAAAAAGTTCTACTCATATAAATGATATCTATTTAGATGATATTAGTTATCAGTATTATATTTTAAGTAATTTAGGTTATGAGATTAATAGATGTAATATAATTATTCTTAATAGTAGCTATGTAAGAAAAGGAGAACTAGAACTAAATAAACTCTTCCTAATAAATGACGTTACCAAAGAAGTGCTAGCTAAGCAAGAAGAAATAAAAGAAAAAATATTATATTTAAATAATAATATAAGTGATAAAGAACCAGATGTAAAACTAGGCACTTATTGTCAGGATCCATATACATGTCCATTCTTTAACTATTGTACTAGTGACCTAGTTCAACCTAATATCTTCTCCTTATCTGGTATGACCTTTAATAAAAAATGTGACTATTATCATAGAGGGATTATATCATTTGAAGATTTATCTAAAGAAAACCTAAATACTAAATACCAAGAACAAATAGAGTATGAATTAGAAGACTTAAAAGATAAAATTAATATACCTAGTATAAAAAAATTTCTAAGTACTTTAAAATATCCTTTATACTTCTTAGATTTTGAAACTTATCAAGAGGCTATACCAAGTTATGATAACATATCTCCTTATATGCAAATACCATTTCAGTATAGTTTACACGTAAAAAAGAGCATAAATAGTCCTTTAGAACACTATGAATTCTTGGCTCTACCAGGTATAGACCCTCGCCATAGCCTAGCTGAATCTCTAGTAAAAGATATACCTAAAGATGTTTGTACTATTGCTTATAATATGAGTTTTGAAAGAACAGTATTAAAAAAACTAGCCGAATTATATCCTGATTTAAGAGAACATCTACTTAACATAAGAGATAATATGAAAGACTTAATGATACCTTTCAAAAATAGAGACTACTATAATAAGCTTATGCAAGGTTCATACTCTATTAAATATGTTTTACCAGCTTTATTTCCTAATGATCCCAAACTAGACTATCATAATCTAGAGCTTATCCACAAAGGCGATGAAGCAGCTAATGCATATTCCACATTACATCTAAAGTCTAATGAAGAACAAAAAATAATCCGTAAGTGTCTATTGACTTATTGTGAATTAGATACCTATGCTATGGTAAAGATATTTGAAAAATTATTAGATGTAATATAAAGAAAATTACTCCTATTAAAGCCAAAGGAAAACTAGGTATATGGAATTATGAGGATTTATAATCTTCTTTTTTTATAGAATAACTAGTATAATAATATAATAGGTGGTGGCTATATGAAGAAGAGCTTATTATTAATTTCTTTAATATTATTTTTTCATATATTCATACTACCTGCAAAGAATCTAGCTGGTTCTGAGTATTCCTCTACTATGGATATCAAGTATACTATATGGGCCGATGATTACTATCAACATGACTTAAAAGATAGAATTATCTACTTAGTTATATCTTGTTTAGTTGTAGGTGCCCCATCTTTTACAATAATGAAACTAATTCAAAAAAAGGCCGGAGATACAACCCAAACTAATAGTAAATTATCCTATATTAATAGTGTTGAAGATATCTCGATAGAAAAGATATATACTTATATCAAGAATGAAAATGTTAGCTCGTTTAAGGAAAAACTTTTTTTGAAATTTGTTGATTTTAAAAATTCATTCATGGAGTTTGATTATAATAAATTACAACAACTATGTACTAAAGACTATTATAGGATGGTAGCTAATGAATTAAATACTTTGTTGCAAAAAGGTTATATTAACTATTGTCATACTTTTGTTATAAAAAAATCTAAAATAAGCGACATTCATGATGAAGGAAACTTAGTTATAACAACGTTCTTTGTAACTATTAATTATTATAATTATGTTGAAAATAGAGAAAAAGAAGTTATCTATGGTAGAAAAATAGAAGCAGTAGAAGATTGTTATAAAATAGAATATGTAATAACTAAAGATAAAGACAATATTACTTGTTTAAAATGTGGTAGACATGTTTATCTAGAGAAAGATGGTGAATGTCCATATTGTCAGTCTCCTGTTATTATAGAAGCTAAAGATTATTTAATTAGAAATATAACTAAATATTAACAGAAAGGAAATGTATTATGGATAGAGAATATGCGGTAGTATTTGCTGGTGGTGGAACCAAAGGATCCTATCAAGTAGGTGTAATAAAAGCTTTAAAAGAACTTAATATAAAAATAGTTGCCGTATCAGGAGCGTCAATTGGTACTATAAATGGAGCTATGTTAGTTCAAGGTGATGAAAAAAAACTAGAAAGTATTTATAGCAATATAAGAATGCAAGATATTTTAAAAATAAGCGAAAAAAGAAAAATAAACGCTAACGAAAACTTATTTAAACCAAAAAATGCCCTTAAACTATTAGAAGAATACGTAAAAAATAAAGGAATATCTAATGAACCATTAAGAAAACTTCTAGAAGATAATATCGACATTGATAAACTATATAACTCAGAAATAGACTTTGGTTTTATTACCTTTGATACGGATAAAAGGCATGGTGTAGAACTATTCAAAGAAGATATACCTAGAGAAAAAATGATAGATTACTTGCTAGCTTCTTCTTGTTTTCCCATCTTTAAACCCCAAGTAATAGGAGAACATCATTACTTAGATGGTGGCTTATCCAATAATATGCCTATCTCTCTATTATTAGAAAAGGGTTATAAAAATATTATATTAATAGACGTAATGGGTATAGGTTTAATAAAAAGAAATACCCATAAAGATATCTATTTCAAAGTAATTAAACCAGAAGAAGACTTAGGTGGAACCTTTGACTTCGATTTAGACAATATAAAAAAGAATATTAAACTTGGTTATCTAGATACTTTAAAATCATTCCATAAACTTATAGGTAATCGTTATTATTTCCCTAAAGAAGAATTCTTTAAACTACTAAATGATTATACGTTAAAAGAAATAAGAGGCTTTGAAAAAGCCGCTGAGAAATATAAAATGGATAGATATAAGAAGTATTCAGCCAAAGAATTCAAAGAAGAACTACTAGCTAACTATAAAGAAGAAAAGAAAGGCTATGAAAAAGTAAGAATAAGAAAGAATATTAAAAGTATTATTCATATAAAACAAATCGTATCTTCCGGATATACATATGCTTTAATAGACGATGTTATGGTGAATTTCCCGTCTTTATTATATAGTTATAAAGGTTTATTTAAAGATCATATAGATGCAGCTGCATCTCTATGTATTTTAAATAGAGACAATAGGTGAACGTAACTGTTCACCTTATTTGTGATATAATTTACTACAAGAGGTGAGTATCTTGAAAAAAAATTGGTATAAATTAGACAACGTTGGTACTTTTTATGCGTGCTTAACTAATAAAAAGATACCAACTGTTTTTAGGCTTACAGCTACTCTAAAAGAAGATATAGATCATAAGGTGCTATTAGAGGCTCTTAAAAAGACTTTATCCATTTTGCCTATTATTAATGTATCATTAAAAGCAGGTTTCTTTTGGTACTACCTAGAAGAAACTAATAACAAAATAGAAGTACTAGAAGATAATGGTAAAATATGTTCTAAAATATATTCTACTAAGAATAATAAGCTATATCGTTTAACTTACTATAAAAATAGAATAAATCTAGAATTATCACATGTCTTATCAGATGGTAGAGGCAGTTTAGAAATCTTTAAAATACTAATTAATAATTACTTATCTTTAAAATATAAACTAAAAACTAAAGTAAACAACACTAATTCTTCTTTATTAGAAAAAGTTGAAGACTCCTTTGATAAATACTATACATCTTCTAAAAAACCAAGTACAAACAATAAGAATATCTATAAGTATAAAGGTTTAAAACTAACTAATAGACGTACTAACTTCTATGAAATACATTTAAGTACTAATAAACTATTAGATATAGCACATAAATATAAAACAACCATTACTGTCATATTAATAAGTATATTAATATACAGTATTAAAGATGAAATGAAAACAAGAGAACTATCTAAAAGAATAAAAATAGATTTACCGGTAGATTTAAGAACGTATTATAACTCTGTTACATTAAAGAACTTCTTCGCCGTAACATCTATTTCCTATCAAAATATAGATAATCATACTACTTTAGAAGAAATAATTAAATATGTTAAAAAATATCTAAAAGATAATCTTACTGAAGACAATCTAGCTCCAAGAGTTAATAAAATGGAAGGTTTTGAAAAACTACTAGCCGCTAGATTAATACCTCTATTAATAAAAGAAATAGGTATTAGCATAATTGATTACTTTACTAAGGGATTAAATACTACTATATTATCTAATCTTGGTAGTATAACTTTCCCTAAAGAATGTGAAGAGTATATAGAAAATATTGTTTGTCATACTTCTACAGAAAACTATCAATTTACTATTATTTCTTATAAAGATGATTTATGTATAAGTGTTTCTTCTAGATACTATCATAACAATATTATTAAGAACTTTATCAAATGTTTAAAATCATTTGATTTAGATATCTTAGTAAATACAAATGAGGTCTAATTATGAAAAGATGTAATAACTGTCAAATAGATTTAAATACTAATTATGAGTATTGCCCTTTTTGTCAAGATAAGTTAGTAGGTAAATCCTTTTCTTATTACCCTAAGTATAAGAAAAAGAAAAGTTCTATAATATTTAAAATAATCCTATTTATATCCTTATTAACAGCTATAATAACTGGATTCATAGACTACCAAATACATTCTGGTCTTACTTGGAGTATCTATTGTATCCTAGGATTAATCTCTAATATTATTATTACTTACTATATATTTAATAGTGAAAAAGACATATCTAACTCCATAATAGGTTATTTCCTAGTACTAATACTAATATCTATTATCTGGTATTATAAAACTAATATAAAACTAATAACTAATATTATTATTCCTATATTATGCTTATTTATCATGTTATATACCATTATTATATCCTTCATTACTAAGAAAAAACCTCTTACATACTTATCTATAAATATCTTAATCGTAATTGAACCAATACTCTTAATATTAAGACATGAAATCACCTTTAATATCTTATGTTATATAGATATACTATTATTTATAATTATAATAATAACACTATATTTCTTCAATCATGATGAATTCAAGGAAGAAATAATAAAAATATTTCGTATTTAGGAGTAATACCATGGAACAAGAAAAACTAATAAAAACCATTTATAATCTAATAGGTCTAAAAACCAATAATATCATGGAATCTCTAATATACGTAGATCAATATACTATCTATTTTCGTAATATAAAAGACTTAGTCAACAACGAAGATGCTTACTTAGAAGATAAACTTAATAAACAAATATCTAATTATAATAAGGTTTCTAAGTTAATTGCTTCTTCTAACTTTGATGATATCTTAGATGATAAGTTATCAATCTTAAAAAAGTTATATAAAGATATGCTAAAACATAAGAATAAAAACTATAATCCAACTTGGTCATTTAAAGAACTAACAACTAATACATCTTTATATTATAATTATTATGCTTATGATATTAATCTTTCCTATCAAATAGCTATTAGTAATACTATTTACTATAAGAAGAATGATTATGAAACTACCATAACTGATATAGAGAGAATAGTTTTGTTAGATGATATTATTAAAAAACTAGATACATATCAAGACCACGCTTACGATTATCAAGATTTTGAATTAGAAGAAGGTCAAACTTACGAGGATTTATTAGATTTAGAAGATCTTAAATATATAGAATTGTATAAGGAAATATTAGATTATCATAATATACCTTATACTGAAGATGACAATATCGAAGAACTAGCTATTAATTGTTATTCTCCTTTAAAAGATATTCTTAATATAGTTCATTCAGCATCTTTACATAGTGGAACTTATATAGATATCTTAGACACTATGGAAAAATATTATAACAAAATAAAAGAAGAATATCGAAAGCAAAACTAGACAATTGCTTAAACAAATTTTATAATAACTCGTTAATAAGAAAGAGGGATGCCCAATGATAAGTTTACAAAAAGTAAAACCAGCAATATCAGAAGAACTCAAACGGGCGCTAGAAAAAGTTGATGAAGTAAATTTTCCGGGACTTCAAGGGTATTGTCATTATCTCCCAGCTGTCACCATGTCAACCGAGGTCTTTTTGAACTTGGCACAGTATGAACTTGCTCGAATAGATGAGGTTACCACAACAAAGTATAAACTTTTTAGAAATGAAACTAGCAATATGTCAGCTTTTTACGAATATGAACTGGCAAGTATGATAGAAGCTTACTTAGAAGAATTAAAATTCTATCCTCAACTAATTCGTATTGCGGTTATGAGCGAAGAAGAAACAAATGTTTTAAAAGCGGAAGCTATGAAAACCTACCAAAAATATTCGGTTATAAAAAACGCTATAGGACAAATGCAAGAATCTGAGTTTAAAGCCCACTTGGTTGCTCTTCTACTTAGAAGGGTAAATATTAATATATTAAAACAAATATACACGCCTTCTACCGATGTCGATAGTAAATTAAATCAAACTCTACCACAATTACAATCCGAATACGTCCTAGAAACAGGAGATATATCCCTAATAGCTGCTGGCGAATGTATCGCGGCCTTATCTACTCTAATAGATGAAACCGCCACTTTAATGATAGAACAAAACGGTGCTCTCACTCTTGCCATCCCAGAAGGGCTATCTCCTATTATAAAGGAAAAACTAGAGAAGTCATCTTTTTATGATTCGGAACGGGGAGTGATTCTCGATTTTGAAGCATTCCGAAAATTCATAGCAGTTAAAAGAATAGTTTTTGATAAAGTAAAGACAAGAATACAAGCTATGTTTACTATCGATAAGATGAAGTTTTTAAAAGCAGATTTCGGTTCTGTTAGCCTTGCTGAAGCGGCAAGCCTTTTAGAGCCTCATTCAAAAGGTTGCTCTTTAGATGACAAATTGGCTAATAGTGTTAAAAGTTTTTGCCGAAATGCCAGAAAAAAAAGATATAAAGCGCCTCTTATTTTTCCGAGGGAAAAACATGTCCTTGAAGAACAGGGGCGGGACCTGATGAAAGACTTAAAATCAAGGTATTACCCAGAAAATACGGATGCAAAGGATTACTTTGGGTATGGAGTAAAATTAAAAGATGAAAATCAAGATCAAGAATCTCAAATTAAAGAATTAAATTCCGCCATTGAAACAGCCGAAAAAGCACTAGCCGAGATAGAAGCATTTGTTGCTTCTAAAGCAGCAAGTGAAGAGGCAAATCTTAATAAAGAACGAGAGGAAAAAATCAAGCAAAAAATGGCTGATATAGAAGAAGTATTTGGTCCATCCTCATCTCTTATAGAAGGGCGAGAATTTGTATTAAAAGCAGATGAGATACTAAAAAAGAAACCTAATATTCAACCGGAGGGATCTTCAATCACTACTAATCGCGATGCAAAGGATTATGCTGATGGAGATGACGATGACGAAGCCATTATAGCTCAGGCTCCTAAAAATTTTGTAATGGCGGAACAAAATTTTCTTCAAAAAGGAAACATGGGCTTTGTAAATCTAGGAGTAATAAAGTACGCTAAAGAAGTAATTACTAGAATTAAATTAATTGCTCTTAAGCGTAGTAATCATTGCGCTTCAGACGTTTACGTAATAGCCGAAAAATTGAAAAAGAAAACTGGTTTAGCTTTTTGGACAGTTAATATAACAAAAGAAGAATTAGATACTGCTTATAATGTTATGGAATTGTTAGGCATATCCAGAGAAGATGCTCTGTTAGGAAACGAAAAAGGGACATCATTAGTAATTACAAAATCATCATCATCTAGCTGAAAAGGAAAATAACCAAAGAATTACAAGCTATCAATAATAAACAATCTATATAAGTAAGAACCTACTTATATAGATTTTTTGTTGTAAGAAAAATATTTATACAAAAAACTTATGGTTGTGTAATATTTTCTTGTAATTGGTTAGAATCAAAGTGGAATATAGTATTTATCTTTTAATTTGTTTATAATTGTAGTATAATGATACTATAGTACATCATAAGGAGTGAGGCATTAATGATAAGGAAATTGAAGTTTTTGTCATAGCGTTTATGATAGCTTTTTCTCCATTAGTATTAGCTAAAGAAAAACTATATGATTATATTGCTAATAACTCAGTATTAGACAATCAAAGTAGTGAATTTGTTTCATCTAATAACGGTATTGATTTTTCCTCTTCTTCTAGCGATTCAAATGGGAAAGGAATATATACCTTTCATACTACTGCTACCGATTTATTTCCTGTTTATTACTACAGAGGGGATGTTGATAATAATAACGTATTATTTGGAAATGTCTGTTGGAAAATAGTAAGAACAACAGAAACAGGCTGAATCAAACTTGTTTACAATGGTATACCTGAAGAAGGGAAATGTATAGATACTGTTGATAAGCATATTGGGGCTTATCCATTTAATGATGATAATGATAACTTTGCTTCAGTTGGTTATATGTATGGAACCGCTACTAATAGTAGGAGAGATATGTGGAAACAAAATTTTCGTACTATAAAAGCGGGTAAAGATGTTTCTTACGATGAAGAAACCGGTATGTATACTCTAACGAATTCCTCTGCAGGCGTTTCCAATATTAAAAGATATTCTTGCGAAAGTACAACCGATATATCATGCAGTAAAGTAAGATATTATATTTATGCTTTTGATACAGGAGCTCGAGGATATGTAGCTGATTATATACTATATTCGAACGGAGAAAAGTTTAGTGACGAAGTCGAAAGAGCTAACGATAATATTAATGATTCGAAAGCCAAGATACAAATTGACTCATGGTTTGAAAGCAATATGCTATCATATTTGAATTACTTAGAAGACACTCAGTGGTGTAATGATAGAAGTCGCCAAAACGGGAGCTATAATTTACCTCTTAGTTTGTCCGATAATGAGTTTTCGTCTAGACTTAGGTGGTATTATAAAACTCAGCCTCCAATATTATCCTGTCCAATTGAAAATGACCGATTAACAGTTGATGAAGAAAACGGAACAGGAACTCTAAAATATCCTGTTGCAATGTTAACTGCCGACGAAGTGTTGATGGCCGGTACTGCCTTAAACACTTCTACTGGCACATATTATACTTTGACTCCGAGTTACTATTCTTTTGTAAGCATAGGTAATGAACAAGGTATTGTTATGGATGGAAGCGGGGTCTCATTAGCTTTTGCTTTGAGACCATCTATCTCCTTAAATAATGATTCAATTATAGATAGTGGTGATGGAACTTCTCAAACCCCATTTTTAATAACTAAAGAATATAAAGTTAATATTGAAGAAGATAATGGTACCAAAGAAATAGTTATAGAAGTAAATGATACAAAAACAGTAGTATATGAAGATAAAGTAGTATTTACGGTTGTTCCTGAAGAGGGATACGAAATAGAAACAATAGAGATAATAGATAAAGAAGGAAATAAAATAGAGTATAAGAAAACAAATAATGAAAACGAATATGAGTTTATAATGCCAGATACTGATGTAACCATAAAACCAATATATAGAAAAATAGAATCTATAATTGATACTGAACCAGAGAAAAAAATAGAAATTGAAGATAATCCGAATACTGGGGACAAGATAATGCTATTAATAATGACTCTAGTAATAGTTTTTGGAATAGTATTTATAGCAAATAGAAAAAGCGTGCAAAAATATGAGCGCTTGAATTAAAAGTCATTAAAAGAGAGTGGGAGCAGATATGAGAAAAACAAGACTAGTTTTATTTATTCTAGCGACGACACTTTGCTTGTTGGGAAGCGTAAGCGCCGAAGAAAAATACACCATTACATATGATGCAAACGATGGTACTGGAAGAACACAGGTCGTTGAAATAGATACTAGTGAAATTATAATGCCTGACATAGATTTTTTTGGAGCAAATGATTTGGATGACGACAATTATCTAAATAAGCCGGTCATAAATAGTTGGAATTTGGTAGATAATGCTAATTTATTTAACTATTCGGACACTAGGTATTATTCGAATTATACATATACAATTGATGATTTGTTTGATGGAACAAGAAACATTATTCTATATGCCGAATGGCAAAAAAAGGAACAAATAGCGCCAGAGAATATTTATATTAATGGGACCTATAGTGGTGGGAAAAGGTATGGTGGGAGAATTATTTCTTGCGACATTGAACCTAAAACTGATTTTGAAATAAAGTTCTCCAACTTTGCCAGAAGAACGAATCAACAATTTTTATATTATGAATTACCTGAATGCTTTATTAACTCTTTACCAAACTATTTAAACAACGGATTATCTACACCTTTATCTTTAAAAGAAAAGATCAATTATTTGGGATCTATTATGACATACGAAGGAGGGACCTTTTACATTAAAGATGGCATACTATTCGTAAATCTTGTTAATGACGGAACAACCGAGTATAGAAGAATGAATGGCATATCATCAGTATCATTTGCTATTAGATATTCTTTTACGTTTACTAATACAACGTATAACAACAGAATAATAAAAGTATTGACTGTATCAGGTGAAGCAAACGATCAAAGTGGCGGAGACCCTTTCGTAGTCTATCCTACGGGGAATATACAAGTTAAATATATAGATAAGAATTCTGGGATGGATATTAGGCGTATTGACAATTATGAAGGCATTATTGGAGATAAATATAGTATAATCGTTCCAGAAATAGACGGGTATAAGTTTTATAATGAGAATGAAATCGGCGAGTATTTATTTGAGGAAGAGACTCGTACTGTTGTTTTAAAATATGTAAATTTAAGCAATAAGTATAGTATTAATGTAGAGGTAAAAAACGAAACAGAAGATCTTAATATTGCTCTTACAGATATAACTCAAGTTGAATACGAAGAACAGGTTAAATTTAATGTAACTCCTATAAAGGGATATAAAGTAAATAGTATTAAAATTATAGATGAAGATAATAATGAAATAGAATACAATAAAACAAAAGGTAAAGATGAATATACATTTACCATGCCTGCTAGTGACGTAACTATTATTCCATCATATGAAAGAGTATCTAATTCAGTTAATGTAGAAGAAGATACAGGTACAAAGGAAATAGTTATAGAAGTAAATGATATTAGAACAGTAGTGTATGAAGATAAAGTAGTATTTACGGTTGTTCCTGAAGATGGATACGAAGTGGAAACAATAGAGATAATAGATAAAGAAGGAAATAAAATAGAATATAAGAAAACAGATAATGAAAACGAATATGAGTTTATTATGCCGGATACTGATGTAACCATAAAACCAATATATAGAAAAATAGAATCTATAATTGATACTGAACCAGAGAAAAAAATAGAAATAGAAGATAATCCAAATACCGGGGATATGGTATTAATTATGGCTTTAGTGATGATGCTTAGCATAGGTATCATAGCAATTTTACGAAGAAAGCAAATTAATCGCTATTACCAATCACCCTAATATATAAAGAAGGAGGCACATAGTTGTGAAGAGAATTAGTTTGTTTATTCTTTGTTCTTTATCATCGTTTCTTTTACCTTTTGTTGTTAGCGCCAAGTCTGTGAAATTAGTAGATTACATAGAGGGAATTGCAAAGAATAATAATGCAGATGTAAATAGCATAGAATCAATTGGGACAACAGAATTAGCTTATGATGGTACTACCAATAATAACTTGAGATATATTGGAGCAAATCCCAAAAATTTCGTTTTATTCAACGATGAACGCCCGGAACTAAGAGATGAATTGCAAGTATATATTGATGGAGATATATCAACAAATGTAGTAAGATTTTCCAATTCTCCATATGATGAAGAGTCAACATGTATAACACAATTAGCTCAATTATCTTGGCTTGGCAATGAAATTGAATTTGAATGTAGGAAGAATAATGAGAATAAATACTACATTTATGGCAAGGGAGTTGCTAACTATTTGCGCACATATATTTATGAGGAGGATTGTATATCATCTATAAAGAGTATTGGCTTCTTTGATCAAAACAGAAATATACCTTCTTCAATAAAATGCCAGGCTGACGGAAATAAATTGTATGTAGGAGGCTGGCGGATAATAGGGCTTTTCAACAACGTATCAGATCAAGATGGTAAAAGAAAAAAAATTAAAATAATCAGAAATGAACCAATTGGAAAATATAGCTGGGTAACAACCGAGATAACATAGCAACTTGGCTAAATTCATTTTATACGGTATATGATTTTTACAATATTGAAAATGGTGAAACATATCGTTCGTGTGTTGATAATACAAATAATTGGTGTACAGATGTTGTAGAAAGAACTAATACATGGACCGGATATATCACTTTACCTTACTCAAGCGATGTTGGGTTTGCTACATCAGGTGAAAACGGCAATAGAGGAAATTGTCTGCAAAACTATAACTTTTTTGCTACCAATAATTCTAATGGTTGGGGAACTCATAGAGAATGTATACAGAATGATTGGATGCTTATGTATGGTAAGGAGATGAATCTATTTAACACTATAAATTTTGATACTAACAGCACCTATATTTCGTCTACCAGTAATAATGGGTACGTGAGTATTATTGAAGCGTCTAGTAAAAATGAAATATATCCCACTTTATATTTGAACCCCGATCTATTGTTATATCAGGCGATGGAAGTGTAAATAGTCCGTATATTATAGATATAAAAGATAAATATAATATTAATATAGAAGTAGTTAACGAAACAAAAGATTTAAAATTTGAATTAAATGATCTAACAGAAGTAGAGCCGGACGAACAAGTTAAATTTAATGTTACGCCAATTAAAGGATATAAAGTAAATAGTATTAAAATTATAGATGAAGATAATAATGAAATAGAAT
>CAMYYH010000011.1 GCA_947303405.1 uncultured Mycoplasmatota bacterium | reverse complement strand
TTTAGCGATATGATACTAGTATTCTTGTTGATGTTAATAAGTAATATATCGTTATTTAGATATATAAAAGTAGTATGGGATTATAAGTATATATTAATCTTTATATATATTTTAACTTGGTCTTTGGGTGTAGATATAGTATATGTAAATGTTTTGTTGTTTAAAGTAATTGCTTGTATTTTATATTACTATGTTATATTGTTTACTACTACTAAGAGAGAGTTTACTAGAGGATTGGGTATTATATTTGGATTTAATAATATTAAAAAAGTAGGTAATTTTTTTAATAAAATATATTTGTTTGTTAATAACTTTGTAGATATTAACAACGAAAAGCAAGAGTTATACTCTATTATGGGAGAAGATAGAATTTTTATTAACATTATTAATAGAGTGTTTATTTTTATACAGTATCTAAGAGAGAATATTAGTGATTCCATTAGCAAAACTAAAGAAGATAATGCTAATATGAAGTATTTATTATATAATGATAAATATAAGTATAAGTATAAGTATAGGAGTAGATTGAATATATTTGATTATGTTCTAATTGTATTCTTTATAGCGTGTTATACTTTTTATATTATTAAGGTGAGATAGATGTATTATTTAATTAGAATTGCTTATGATGGAAGTAAGTTTTATGGATTTCAGCGTTTAAATGACGTGGAAAGTGTTCAAAAGGTATTAGAGAATGCTTTAGTGGTAATCAATAAGAAGGAAGTATTTGTCAAGGGAGCTGGTAGAACAGATAGAGGAGTACATGCTTTAGATCAGTGTGTTTCTTTTAAATTGGACATTAATATAGATTGTGATGGTTTAAAAAAAGCTTTAAATTCTCTTGTAGAACCATATATTTATATAAAAGAAGTAAAAGAGGTTGATAAAGATTTCCATGCTAGGTTTAATGTTAAAAGAAAAACTTATTTATATAAAATTAATATAGGAGAATACAATCCTTTACTTAGCGATTATGTTTATCAAAGTAAATATAAATTAGATATAGATAAGATGAAAGAAGTAGGTAATTTATATTTAGGAGTACATGACTTTAGTAATTTTGTTTCAGGAGAAAGAGATAATAATGAGTGTGTTATTTATGATATCAATTATAGAATTAAAGATGATATCTTAGAAATAAGATTTGTTGGTAAGAGTTTTTATAGATATATGGTTAGAAACTTAGTTGGTATGATGATAGAAATCGGAAGAGGAAAAGAGGATATAAATAAAGTTAAAATGATGTTAGAAGCTAAAGAATCTATATTGGGATATACAGCACCTGCTGAGGGATTATACTTAGAAAAGATAGATTATTAGTATTTATTTGTAAAAAATAAGAAAAATTGATTGTTTTTATTTGACTTTTTGAGCTCTATCAAATATAATTTTAATCGGTACATTTTATTTGTTTGAATTTGTTAGCCCTGGGAAAGCGAAGCAGAGAATAACAGTGAAAGGAAATTTTAATATGAAGACATTTATGGAGAAAAAAGAAAATGTTGATCGTAAGTGGTATGTTATTGATGCAGAGGGTGTTACTTTAGGTAGATTGGCTACTAAGGTTGCTGCTGTATTAAGAGGAAAACATAAGACTACTTATACACCTCATGTAGATTGTGGAGACTATGTAATCGTTATTAATGCTGAAAAAGTTAACTTAACTGGTAAAAAGTTATCTGATAAGATTTATTATAATCATAGCGGTTATGTTGGTGGTCTAAGAGAAAGAAATGCTAAAACAATGATTGAAAAATATCCAGAAGAAATGATTGAAAGAGCGGTTAAAGGTATGTTACCTAAGAATAGATTAGGGGCTCAAATGTATAAGAAACTATTCGTATATGCTGGACCAGAACATAAACAAACTGCTCAAAAACCAATCGAATTAAAGGTAGACTAAGGAGGTTTTAGATTATGGCTAAGAAACAAGTATGGATTGCTACAGGTAGAAGAAAACGTTCAGTTGCTCAAGTTAGAATGACTGCTGGAACTGGTAAGATTACTGTTAATGGAAAAGACGTTAATGAATATATGCCTTTTGCTGTATTAGTAATGGATTTGAAACAACCATTAGAGGCTACTGGTAATGCTGATAAGTTTGATATTGACGTTAATGTTAAAGGTGGCGGATTCTCTGGACAAACTGGAGCTATTCGTTTAGGTATAGCTAGAGCTTTATTATCATTTGATGCTGACTCTGATCAAACAAGAGAAGATTCTTATAGAAAAGTTTTAAAAACTAGAGGTTTAGTTACTCGTGATTCAAGAATTAAAGAACGTAAAAAACCAGGTCTTAAAAAAGCACGTCGTGCACCACAATTCTCAAAGAGATAGAAAAGCATTTTGGAAGCTCGTATTTACGAGCTTTTTTCTATGCTTAAACATGTGTATATTTGTGTAACTTATGAAAAGAATAATCTAAATAAACTATGATATAATTGTTTTGGAGTTGATTCAAATGAATAGTATGGAACAAAACAATGTATTTTTGGATTTTGCCAAAGAAATAGCTTATGAAGCTGGGAAAGTTTTTAAGAAATACTTTAATGGAGATAATGGGGCTAATTATAAATATGATCAAACAATAGTTACAAAAGCTGATACAGAAATAACTAGTTTACTTATTGAAAAAGTGAAAGAAAAATTTCCAACGCATTCAGTTGATGGAGAGGAAGAACAATTTGGTAAAAGTAATTATGTATGGGTTTGCGATCCAGTGGATGGTACAGCCATGTATGTTAGACATATTCCAGTTGCTGTATTTTCATTAGCATTAGTAATAGATGGTGTTTCAACTATAGGTGTAGTATATGATCCATTTACAGATAATTTGTATTCTGCTATAAAAGGTTCTGGAGCTTATAGAAATGATGAAAGAATATCTGTTAATGATATTAAACTAGATGATATTAGGAGTGTATCTCATTTCGATATGTGGCCGGAGGTGGAATATAATCTGTATGATTCTATAAAAGAGTTAGGTAAACAAACATATTTTGTTGGAATCGGCAGTATAATTAGAGCAGGTGTATGTGTGGCTAATGGAGATTTTAATCTTGCGATATATCCCGGAAGCAAACATAAGAACTGTGATATTGCAGCAATAAAGGTAATAGTTGAAGAGGCCGGAGGAGTAGTTACGGATTTGTTTGGCAATGAGCAAAGGTATGATGGAGATATTAAAGGGGCTATAATTAGTAATAATGTTGTATATAAAGAAGTATTAGATGTAATAAGTAAAAGTCTTAAAAAGGATGATAAATAATGTAATTCATAATAGTGATGAAGGCTTTTGAAGTTATTATTTAATTTGAGAAGTTGTAATATAGGGTGTGACGTAATGAGCAAAATAATTGAAAAAATGCAAGAGGAAGTAATCAAAAGAAGTAATAAATTTGAGAAAGAAACAAAAGGTACTAAAGACGAATACAATTTATATAGCGATCATATTCAATATGTTTATAAATATTGCGTAGTCCTATCTGAGAATGAAGATCTTGATAAGGAAATAGTGGGATTAAGCGCTTTGCTTCATGATATTTCTATGACAGATAGAAAACTGGATAGAAGCAAGCATAATATATATAGTGCTGAAATAGCCGAGCGATTACTTAAAGATAATCGATATCCTGAAGATAAAATTCTACTTGTTAAAAAGTGTATTTTAAATCATAGTAGTAAAAGAGGAGGTTTTAGGACTACTAATGAAGAAAGAGTATTAGTAGATGCAGATGCTTTATCTCATTTTGATTCAATTAAGAGTATTTACTCGTTAGCCCATAAAGTAATGGAATTGAATGAGGAAGAATCTATTAAATACATTCAAAATAAATTAACTAAGGATTATAATGAAATTAGTGATAATCTTAAGGTGTACATTCAAGATAAATATGAAAAAGTTATGAGTGCCAAAAGTATTAATGATATATTAGAGATTGATAATGAGATATAATGTTTATATGGGAGGATTAATTGGTACGAGTAAGAGTAAAACAACGTCATTTATGGGAGTTATAACAAGGATTTTTGGAGCTATGTGTTCTAATAAGCATAGCGCGTATGTGAAGAAAAGCATGATATGTTTGGTAGATCCGGAGGCCGACTAGAGTTTGGCGCTGATATTAATGGAATTGTTGGTTTGAGTGAAGAAGGAGAAGATTATTGTTTCATATTTGGGGAAAGAAAATGGCATTAGTTATTCCTTATAGGATGAAATTGCGATTTCTTGTCAATTTTACAATTGTTTTAAGGTAGGGCTACTTTGTGGCCTTTTTAAAATTCTTTAGTTTTTTATTTGTTGACTATAATAAGGAAATCGGGAAAAGCCACCATTTTGGGTAGTCTTTTTTTGTATGTATGTTATAATAAAATTATATATAGTAGGTGAACGTGTATGAAAAAGAAAAAAGATGGTAAGTGGATTATTTTATTATTGGTTGTATTAGTGATGGGGTTTTCTATTGGTTATGCCTATTTATCTTCTAACTTGGCTATTAATGGTGTTGCTGAAGTAAGCTCAAGTAGTTGGGATGTTTATTGGGACAATGTCTCTGTTATTGAGAATAATGTAAATTATGTTGATAATGTTCCTACAATTTCACAAGGTCTTACAGAGGTAACGTTTGGCATTACGGTAAGATTACCAGGGGAATCATATGATTTTTCTGTCGATGCGGTTAATGGAGGGTCATTAGATGCAGTGGTTAATGTTGTTACTACTAAAATATATGAAGATGATGGTGTTACAGAAAGGGAACTGCCCGATTATTTAGAAGTGTCTATTACAAATTATGATGGAACGCCGATTTCTCAAAATCAATTGTTGGAAGCTGGAGCTCGTTCTACTTATAAGGTGAGAGTACATTACAAGGAAAATATCACTGCTGATGATTTACCCGATACTGATGAGGCTATGATAATTAAGATTAGAGTTAGTTATGTACAAGCTAGTAGAGCACAAGTAGGTCCATTAACACCTAGTTCATTTGCTAATGATAGTTGGGCGACAATTGTTAAAGCTGTAAAAGATAATAATACTAGTGCTTATCATGTAGGGGATACTAAAACTATTAATTTGGGACCTCTTGGGATACATACTTTGAGGATAGCTAATAAATCCACCCCATCAGAATGTTCTACTGAAGGTTTTAGTCAATCTGCTTGTGGATTTGTTGTTGAATTTGCAGATATTATTAATATATGTCGCTATAGTGACAATTGTGTTCCGAACACTTTGGAACAAGTAAATGATCTTCTTCCTAATGTTCTTCGAGAATCTCTTATAGATACCTTCCTCGTTAGTGGATTAAATTGGGACTATGGTACACCTGCTCATAATGTAGCGACGTCTACGTCAAAGATTTATTTCTTTTCCCCACATGAAGTTTGGGAAGAAAATGAAAACTATGCAGGGACCTATTCTCTTGCTGGTCTAGATATGGGTTACATCGATACTAGGCAATTAGATTATTATTCTAATATTGTTGCCCTTTATGGGGCCGAGAATCCCGGAGCTGTAAAGTTATATAATGGTGTTGCCACTTCTTGGTGGTTGAGGACTGTATTTCCTGCGCAAACTAATAGTGCGTGGGCAGTTTATTTCAATGGCTCTTATTATGGATCTTATGCATCTAATAGTAATGGTGTTTCCCCTGCATTTAGAATTGGATAAATCGTGTGTTTGAAAGGAGGATTATTATGTTTAGGAGAAGAAAGAGAAGGCCTTACTGGATATTTTTAGTATTATTGTTTTTTGGCATATCGGTTGGTTATGCTTTCTTAGCTGCTGATTTAGATATCAATGGGTCTACTAACGTGGTGGCTACTAGTTGGGATATTCATTTTGATAATTTAGTTGTTACTGAAAATACTGTTGGTGTGGTTAATACTCCAGCTGCTATATCTTCAGACCAAACGAGTGTTTCCTTTAGTGTTGGATTACAAATGCCGGGGGATACTTATGAATTTACTTTTGATGCGATTAATTCTGGAAGTATAGATGGGATGGTTAACACTGTAACTACTGCATTGTTTGCTTCAGATGGGGTTACAGCGGTTAGTGTTCCAAATTATTTAGAGTATGAAATTACATATGATGTTGGGACGCCGATTTTACAATATCATTTATTGGAAGCCGGTAATATTTTGACTTACAAAGTAAGGATTCATTTTAAAGAAGATATAAGTGAAGCTGATTTGCTAGATGATTCAGTTGAATATATATTTACAGTTGGTGTTAATTATGTTCAAGCTAATAGTAATGGAATTAGACCTCCTGAACCTCAGTTGTTTGGGAAGGAAGATTGGGCTACTATTGTTACTCGTGTTAAAAGCGGGGATACTAGTAAGTATGCTGTTGGGGATTTGAAACAAATTGATTTGGGGAGTCTTGGTGTTCATACAGTTAGAATTGCTAATATGTCGAAACCAGATAGATGTGCGAATAGTAATTATAGCGAAACTGCCTGTGGATTTGTTTTAGAGTTTGCCGATGTTATAACTACTTATCGTATGAATTATTCATATGATGAAGATGATGAAGATGGTGGAAATGTTGGTAGTTGGCCTGATACTTTGATGAGAACATATATTAATAATACAATTTATAATGCCTTGCCACAGGCTTTAAAAGATGGAATTATTCAAACGAGAGTATTAACAGGACATGGTGATTATGATAGTGGTACGTTTACCTCTACAGATAAATTGTACTTGTTGAGTGCTATGGAATTGTATGGATATTGGAGTAGAATTGGCGATTATGAATACCCATATGATTTTACTGCTCAATTGGATTATTATAAGAGTAGGGGTGTTAATAGTACTAATTATGGGGCAGTAATAAAAAAGAGCGATGGGACAGCTTCAATTTGGTGGTTACGTTCCCCTGAATATGAGGAATATGAGTATTTCCTTGCAGTTCAAGTTAGCGGTACATTTAATACTTATAAGTCTACTAATTATTATGGAGTGTCACCAGCGTTTAGAATTGGTGCTTCACCACAATCTTAGTAGTTTTAATGGTATGTTATCAATTTGAGATAGTAAAAAAGTTATTATAAATATGTATGTTTAAATGAGCAATTCGTCTTTTCCGACAATTGCTTTTTTTGTGTTTTAGGTGTAATTTTTAAGAATAGTTGGATAAAAATTTCGGTATTATTGTTGATTATGTTGAATTAGAAAAGTATTTTTTGGTATTACAAGGGGATAAGAAAGCATTCTTAAAGGTTATATTTGAGTATGAGTTAATGCCTTTTTCCTGGAAGGTAAATGGCTTTTTATAATTATTATAGGTGATAAGGGTATGAAACCAGGTGTTGGAGTCTGGGTAATGATTTTAAAAGATAATAAAGTGTTATTGGGTTTAAGAAATCCAGATAAAGAAAAAGCAAGTAGTGAATTAGATGGTGAAGGGACATGGACTATGCCTGGAGGTAAGGTTGATTTCATGGAAAAACTTGTTGGTGCAGCTAGAAGAGAATTAGAAGAGGAAACGATTTTAAAAGCTACTGATTTAGTATTAATAAGTATATCAAAGGATATGACTGATACTGCTCATTTTGTTACTGCTGATTTTTTAGTAAAAGATTTTGTTGGTGAGGTAAAGGTTATGGAACAAAAAGAAATAATAGAATGGAAATGGTTTGATATAAATGATTTACTTAGTAATTTATATAAAACAAGTAAAGTGGTTTTAGAAAAGTATAATAAAGGAATCATATATGGGTAATAATGTATAATTATTGACAAATGTGTTTTGCTTGTTTATGTATTTTGATATAATTGAATTATTAATAGGGGAGATGAAAAAATGTTTTCTTTTGAGACGAAGCCGTTTTTTGAATTTGTTTATTGTTCTTTGCCGCTTGAAGTAAGTACTTTTGAAGGTCAGATTATAGTGGGGTATGCGGCTATACCATGTTATTATTTAAAAGAGGAAATAACAAATGATGAAAGGGGCAAGGTTTGTTGTGTAGTACCAGCGGTTAATACCAATATAACTCTTTTTAAATGTTGCTTTGAAAACCCACCAGAGGGGAAAGCGCCTACAAATCGTATAGTTGCACTAACATCTATTTATGATTCGAATGGAGAAATTAGAGAACCGTTAAGGGTTAATTCTTGTTATGCTTCTAGGAAAGATGCTGAAAGGATTGCCTCTGAACAAAACGCGCCTTTTTCGAAAGTGAATAAAGAGCTTTGTGTGGCATTTCAGGATGCCGTTTTACGTGGGGAGCAAGAGGAGATGGGGGAGCTAATGCCACCTTCTAATGGAATTGGTTCTAGAGGTAATTGTTTAAGCTTAAAAAAGGAAGAAACAGCTCAGAGAGCTTCATAGTATTAAGTATTGTAAGTAATGTGATATTTATCAATTATATTAAGCTCGCTATGCGAGTTTTTTGTTGATAGTATATGTTTATACAAACGTGATATAATGTATTTGAGGTGTAATATGGTGGTACTAACGGTTGGAAAAACTTATATAGATATCGATGGATATGCTAGTTGTATTGCTTACCGAGAGTTGCTTCATATGTTAGGGGTTGAAGCAAAGTTTGTTAGTCATGCTGTATTGAATTATAGTATTACTAAAAGCTTATTAAGTTTACCTTACAAAATAGATGATTATTGTGTTGATAATACTGATCAATTTATTATAGTGGACTTTTCTAATATAGATTTCTTTCCTGATTTTTTAGACGAAGATAGAATAATAGAAGTAATAGATCATCATTTTGGATATGAACAATATTGGCACGATAAACTAGGGGATATGGCTGTTATTGAACCTATTGGAGCAGTTGCTACAGTAGTAGTTGAAAAGTATGAGAGCAATAAGATGTTAGATAAAATAGATAAGGAAGTTGCTAAATTATTGATGTCGGCAATATTAGATAATACGTTGCATTTTACTGCTAATATTACTAGTGATAGGGATAAAATTGCTTATGAAAAGTTACAGAAGATAACTGGAGAATCAGATTATGACAATACTTATTATAGTGAATGTCAAAAAAGTATTGAAAGTAATTTAAGGGATTCAATAGTTAATGATTTAAAAAGAATTGGAGACAATAAGTATCTTCCTGTCTTTTTTGGACAATTAACTATTTGGGATATTGTTGGTATATTAGATAAAATAGATGAAATAAAAAAAATTATGTTTGAGCTGGGGAGTAAGTGGATGCTTAATATTATTTGTTTAAAAGATAATGTTAGTAATATATTGTGTTCTGATGATGAAGTTAGGAATAATATAAAAGAATTATTAGGTGGCTCTATTAATGGGGAATTTGTGGTAGTAATGCCTGCTAAATTAAGAAAAGAGATACTAAATATAGCAAAGGTATAGGTCAGATTTTTGAAACTTATTATAAAGAGTGAAACATATCATGGGGCTAATGGGGATGCTTGTCAGTATACTGAGTATTCGTTTAACGAATGAGATATAGATTTGGGTATAAGTATTATTAGGGAAAGATATCCTGAATCTGGATATTGTGTTAATATGGTTAGCAAGGAATTAGTTTGGAGAGGGCAGGGTGTTTTTTGAAAATTTTAAAATAGATGTTAAATAAGGAGATGCCTTCTTGATTCAACCGAGGAAAAAATATTATTGGGAATCTAAATGCTGTGTAGTGTCTACTACTTGTACTCCAGCATGGAGCGAAGAACAACATAGAATAGTAGATTAATAATAGATTATAAAAAATTGATAATATAGATTTTATAGTCCCAATAAAGATTGTTTAATTAGAATAATTAATGAATCAAATCATATACTCGGGAATTGGAATAGGTGTTGGGTGAACTCAATAAAAGTATTTTTTGTTAGGAGATGATTTAGTGAATGTTTCTAAAGCATTAAAAGAGTATGTTGAAAGTGATATAATGCCTATGTATGATGATAACTATATTGGTGAAGGAAGAGATAGGGTAGAATATGTTATTAAACGTAGCGAGGATATTATTAGAGAAAATGATATTGAGATTAATTATGATATGTTATATGTGGTAATTTGTTATCATGATATTAGGAAAGATAATAAGGAGAAAGGGCATGAGTTAGATAGCGCTAATATAATGTATGAGGATGTTTTCTTGAAGAACTATTTTACGGATGAAGAGAGAACAGTGATTAAAGAAGCAATAGAGGATCAAAGGGCTAATTTTGATGGGGAGCCTAGAAATATATATGGTAAATTACTATCTTCAGCATCCCGTAATTCCTCTGTGGAACAATGCTTAGAAAGATCATATTATTATGGTAAGAAGATAGCTCCCAATGCGACTGATAATGAATTGTATGAAAGAGCTTATGAAGCCTTAAGTAAGAAGTTTGGGGAAAATGGTTATGCTAAGTTTTATTTTAAAGATTCTGTTTATGAAAGGTTTTTAAAGGAAATTAGAGAGTTACTTGTTGATAAAGATACATTTATTAACAAGCAAAGAGAGTATATTAAAGGAAAGAATAGTTAATAATGAGGTTAAGTGTAAAAAGAAGTTATAGGGTCAATCCTAGCTTGAAACTGGTGTGTTAATAAATACGAGACGTTACCAAAAGTGTAATAGAGTATGCTAAAAAAGAGAAGATACCGTATGATATTGGTTGGATTATGGGATATTACAGGAGTGGACTAAACTTGAGTTTTAGAGAAATTGTGATATAATTTCTTTTGAGAGGAAGTATTATTATGAATGAGAGAATAATTAGTTTTTATTACGATATTTGTAATTTAAAAAGTACTATACGTACTGGTTGGGGAGAGGTAGGAATACCTAAGGATAAGATTGAATCAGTAGCAGACCATGTATTTGGATGTATGGGCCTTGCTATGGTTATTGCAAGCGAAAAAGATTATAATAATTTAGATTTGTTAAAAGTTTTTAAAATGTTAGTTTTAAAAGAGGTAATAAAGGGTATGACTACGGAGATTAGTATTACTTCTGCTGATAGTAATTCTAATAAAAGAGATATTATTGTTAAGCTTACGGATGGGTTAAAAGACCAACAAGAGTATCTTGCTATTTATGATGAATGTGTAGCTTGCGAAACTGAGGAAGCAAAATTTGTTTTATATGTAAGCAAATTAGAATCAGATTTACAAGCTAAGAAATATGAATTAGATGGTGATTTTACTTTAGAACATGCAATAGCTGATGTTAATAACTATCCTGAAGATATTAAGAAGGATATTCTTCCTAATATGAAGAAAGCGTCTGATGGTTGGTTAATGTATGATAGACGTTATTATAATGAAGATCCAATATTTGTTTCATTATCTGATGATATTCAAAATTTAGGTGAATAATAGAGGCCCGCTATAGCGGGTTTTATTTTGTATTGCAATATGATTGTAATGTTAGTATATTATTATTAAAGGAGGAATACTGATGAAGGAGTATATTATTGCTATAGTGATTGGTGCTATAGCTGGTTGGCTAGCTGGATTATTAATGGGATCAAGAGGAGGACTAATTAGAAATATTATCTTAGGTTTAGTTGGTAGTGTTGTAGGTCAATTTGTATTTAGTGCACTTGGTGTTTCTATTCCTGGTTGGCTAGGGGTTATATTAGTTCCAGCTATAGGTGCTTGCTTAGTTATATTTGTTGCTAGATTGTTTTTTAAATAAGAAGAGTTAATAACTCTTTTTTTGTAAAATAATATATGATTTTTAAGCTTTTTATTGATATCTTTCCAATATTTCTTTATAATTATTTTAGGATACTGGAGTGATATGTAAAATGGATAAACCATCAGTTAAAAAAGGGGTAAAAAAGAGAAAATATATAATATTCTTTTTATTGTTTTTTGTTATTGGAGCAGTAGGAGGAGCATTTGGAACATATAAAGCTTTAGGGCTTAAATTAGGTGGTAAAGAAGAAACAGAAGTAGTTGAAGGAGTATTAGAAGAAGATATAACTAAGAGTAGTGAATATGCTAATTTAATTAGTCAGCTATATGGTTATCTTGTTAATGATAATATTTTTTATTCTTCTAATGGCGTAGATATTAGTAATATGGCAAATGAAGATAAGCTTAGAATTGTTTATGAATATATGGAACAAAATAAAATGTATGAGGAAGAAGTTAGTAGTCCTGTGTATTATGGGGCATTAACTTGTGCAAATAATTTTAGTTTAGATTTAATAATATCGAGTGATGGGACTTCTAGTAATGGAAATTCTTGTACTATACATAAATTTAATATTGAAGAAATGATAGATACATATAAGAAGTTATTCTTAGATGAGAATATAGATACTACCGTTAGTTTCAATCCTAGTAATTATAAGATGTGTAATGTAATAGATAGTTTATATTATTGTGGTAACACTATTAATGTATCTGGTATTAGTGGTGTATTAACTAGTAAGTTTGAGATTATAAAAGTAATTAAGAATCAAGATACTATTGTTATTTATGATAAAGGGTATTTAGTAGATACTAGAAGTAATGTAGTAAACCCTAATGATGGATATGATAATTATTATTTACATTCTTCTGATAGTAATATGTATTACTATGAACTTAAAAGTGCAGATAATTTGATATTTGCGCATACATTTAAAATAGGGGAAGATGGGACTTATAGGTATTTAAAAACTGTAGTTGCTCAGTAGAATTAGATATCTAATTAGTTATGGTGGTGATGATATTGGATAAAGAAATATTAATGCAAGACCTAGTAAATCAGATTAATGGTAGTGAAGCAAAGAAAACAACTAATTATGAGGAACGTCTTGATTTATGGCATAAAGAGTTTTGTAAAAAGTCAGCGTTAAAATGGTCTGATAGTATTGTAAGCCTAGAAACCCAATATCTAAAGACGACTTTGGCTAATAAAAAGATGTTAAATGGATATGATATTAAATCGCTTGCACCCGTGGATGTTAGATTTTTAGATAAAATAATTATTTGGGACAATGATGTTACTTCTATGGCTATAGATGCGATTGCTATACCAGCTTCTTATGATATAGCTACTAAAGGAAGTAAGCAATTACATGATATATATTACTGTAATGGAATTAACTTAAGAAAGAAGTTAATTACTATTATGGGGGGAGAAAAATTAAAAGATAATGAAGTGTTAATTACTAGATCATATAATGTATTAGCGGACTATATTATGCACGTTAATTATGTTGGATTAAAAGAGAGTATTATTAATTTGATGGAATGTGCTAGAGTAAATATGATAAAGGCTATAGCTATTTGTATAAGTGGTACCTTGGAAGATGTTAAGCTAATATATGATACTGTTATGCAATATTTATTTAAGTATGATATGATGTTTGATAAAGTTATCTTTGCTATAGAAGATAGAAAAGTACGAGAAATCTTCATAAAAGAACTAGAATTAAACAATAGATAGTATAGACCAATTCAAGAGATTGAGTTGGTTTTTATTTTTATCAAAATAACTATTGACAAATTTTGATGTTTTTAATAAAATGTTAATAACAAAGAAAAAACTTTGTTATATTATCCCAATATGTTATTAATATTTTGATAATAAGAACAAGGTGCATTCTTTGTAATTTAATAACAGCTGATATTAACAAAAAAGTAATAACAAAACGTGAAAGAGGTAGATTAAAATGAATATGATGAAAAAGGATGGTAAAACTTTATACATAGTAGTTGATGCAGTAAATGGATTTATGAAAGAAGGTAACTTAGCTGATTCTTATATATTTAATATCGTTCCTACTATTATTAGGGTACTTACGGAGATTAAGCAGAAGGACGACTATTTATTTTTTGCAAATGATAAGCATGACGCGTTGAAAAGTACAGAGTTAAAAAATTTTAAGGAACATTGTTGTGGTGGTTGGGAATCACAGACGGTTGATGAATTGATTCCTTTTGAAAAAGAAGCAAATGGGGTTTTTTATAAGAATAATATATGTAGTGTTCTTTGTGATGATTTTAGAGAGGCTATTTTAGCTTTAGATGATATTGAAGAAGTAGTTGTAATGGGTTGTTGTACTGATTTGTGTGTTATGTACTTAGCAATTCTTTTAGTACTATTGTTTCACCAGCATAATAGAAATATAAATGTAACGGTTTATAAAGAGGCGGTTCAAACATTTAATGATGATTTAGTTCATAGAAGAGAAGAGTATAACGAAATGGCATTTAGAGAGATGCAAAGGATGGGAGTTCAAGTTAAGACTCTAGGAAAGGGTGATATATAATGGAATATGCTTTAGCTACTGATTTATATCAACTTAACATGATGTATGTTTATTTTAAAGATGGGATGAAAGATGATATATCAGTATTTGATGTTTTCTTTAGAGTTAACCCGTTTAATAAAGGTTATGGATTAATGGGTTGTTTAAATAAAGTAATAGAATTAGTTAAAAATATTCGTTTTAGAGAAGAAGATATAGAATATTTAAGAGGATTGGGCTTTTATGATGAAGAGTTTTTAACATATTTAAAAAACTTTAAGTTTCATGGTGATATATATTCGGCAGTTGATGGAACGCCTGTATTTGCTGGAGAACCAGTATTAACTGTTAAGGCTCCTTTGGCGGAGGCACAACTTATTGAGACGGTAATATTAAGTTATTTGAATTCAGGTATTTTATATACTACAGCAGCAAGGCGAATGGTCGAAGCCGCTGGTGAAATTGGAATAAGTGAATTTGGTCTAAGAAGGGCTTTGGGGCCAGAAACTGGTGTAATGGCAAGTACTTGTGCGATTGTTGCCGGATGTGGTTCTACTTCTAATCTACTTGCTGGAAAGAAAAATGGGGCTCCTGTAAGTGGTACAATGTCACATAGTTATGTTTTATCTTTTCCAAGTGAGTCAGAAGCATTTGATGCTTATGCACGTATTTTTCCAGATGGTACGGTTGTATTGGTTGATACACATGACGTTTTAAATAGCGGGGTTCCAAATGCTATTAGTACAGCCGAGTATTTGAAATCTGAAGGCCATGAATTAAAGGGAATTAGAATAGATTCAGGAGATTTGGTTGAATTAACAATAACAGCTAGAAAAATGCTTGCTGAAGCTGGATATCCTAATGTTAAGATCTTTGTTTCAAATGGTCTAACAGAAGCCGAAATTTTAAGATTAAAAGCTGCTGGAGCTCAAATAGATGGTATAGGGGCTGGGGATAATATAGTATTACCTGAAGGGGCGAGGGTTGGATGTGTATATAAGTTAGCTGCTAAGGTAATGAAAAATGAAAAAGACCTTGCTCCAAAGATGAAAGCTACTGATGATCCCGCTAAAGCTAATATTCCAGGATTTAAAAGAGTATATAGATTATTTGATGTGAATGGTTTAGCTTTGGGAGATGTTATATCATTATATGATGAAGAAATACCATTAGATGGGGTTGATGTAGTAGATCCTTTTAGTGGGGATATTGTTCATATTACAAATTATACTATTAGGGAGGTACAGCAAACCATTTTTAAAGATGGAGTGCTTGTTTATAATGAACCAACTTTACTTGAAAAACAACAGTATTGTAATTGGAGTATGAGTACGTTACCAGTAGGCGTTAAGGCCTTTAATCCTGTTAGACACCCAGTATTTATGACTAAGGATGTTTGGCAATTAAAAAATGATATGTATGCTCAGGCTAAAGGAAAGAAACCTAAAGAAGAAGTTTTAGTAAAGGCATAGTGTATGAATGTCGGATTTGATAGATTTAGAGTATTGTCGAGAAAACTATTAAGTAGCTATAGAAATGGTTATATAGGAATTGATACTTTTGTAGCTACTCTAGCTGATGGAACAAAAAAGAGATATGAACGAATAATGAAAAGAAATAGAGATGGAGATGCGGTTGTAATTATTCCGGTTACAGCTGCAAATAGATTTGTTGTAACTGTTGAATCTAGGCCTAATACTGATGAAGGTGTGGCTTGGGGGTTCCCAGCAGGAATGGTTGATGAAGGAGAATCATTTGAGATTGCGGCCATTAGAGAATTAGAGGAAGAAACTGGGTATACAACTAAAAGACTATTTCCTATTGAGAATCATTATCAGGATGCTGGGTGTAGTGGGGCTAAGATTAAAATATTTTTAGCTCTTGATTGTGTTAGAGTAAAAGAGCAAAAACTAGATGAGAGTGAAAGAATATCATTTGATGAGGTTACTAGAGATGAATTAGATGAAATCTATGAAGACGGTAAAATGCTTGATGCAAATAATAAATTAGCTTATTTAACATTATGTAGAAAGGAAAGTAGGAATGAAATTCAATATAAAAAAGCAAGTTAATAGTATTATAGAGTTCATTAAAAAATATTATATAGATAATAAAGGTGCGGTAATAGATATCTCTAGTATAGCTGAGTTTATTAATAAAGAAAAAGTAGCTGTTGCTGCGTACTTATTGGATAATAAGTATGTGGCTAAGGTATTATTACTTCCTACTTCTAATTACTGAGAAAAAAACGATTAGTAGATGTTAAACATTGTATTAATATGTTAAAATATTATCAAGTAAATAATATTACAGTAACAGATTATTTGGACAGGAATGAGTTATATGAAGACGTTTGAAACGATTATTAAGAGATTAGAAGAAAAGGGATTAACAATATCTACTATGGAATCTTGTACTGGTGGTGGGGTAGCAAATGCCATTACTAATATAGAAGGTGCTTCTTTAGTACTTAAGTATGCTGCTGTTACATATTCTAATGAATATAAGATTAAGATGGGTGTTAGTGAAGAAGTAATAAATAAGTATTCCGTTTATTCTATGGAGACAGCACAAGAGATGGCTTATAATATTTCTAAGTTTGCTGGTGCAGATATAGGTGTTGGAATTACTGGTAAGTTAAATAGAGCGGATGACGCCAATAACTTTGGGAAAGATAATGAAGTGTTTATTTCTATTTATTATAATGGGGAATATTATAATACTAGTATAGGGGTAGATAAGAATACTCGTAAGGAAAATAAAGAGGTAATAATTGAATTAATAATAGAAAAGCTAGAAGGGTTGCTATGGAAAGAATAATTAATAAGGTTAAGTTATTTGTTAATGATAATGATAAGTCGCGTGAGGTAGCTCACGAATTAGAGCAGGAATTAAAAAAGTATAAGTTTAGGATGGTAAATAAGAACTATGATTTGGCTATTTCTGTAGGTGGAGATGGTTCTTTTTTACGTATGGTAAAGGATAATAAGTTTAATGGTGATATATATTATATAGGTATTAATAGTGGAACGCTAGGATTCTTACAAGAAATTAATATAGAAGATAGTAAAGACTTTGTTAAAAGATTAAATGAGAATTCATTTAAAGTAGAAGAAATAGGTGTTCAAGAGACTAAAGTAGTTACTGAAGATAAAGTATATAATTATGATAGTTTAAATGAAATAGTAATACGTAGTAAATACTTTAATGTGTTAAAAATACCTGTATATGTAGATAATGAATTGTTAGAAAACTTTAGTGGTGATGGTATATTAATTAGTACTTCTACGGGGTCTACTGCATATAATTTAAGCTTTGGAGGAAGTATTATATTTAATACTATTAAAGCTTTAACTATTACTCCTATAGCACCTTTAAGCAATAAAGTATTTAAGAGTTTGTTAAATCCTGTAATTATACCTGCAGATAAAACAGTTATTTTACCTACGGATAAAGAGAGAAATAATTTGTTCTTGATGATAGATGGAGTAGTAAAAGAGAAAGATAATGTAGTTAGAATAGAGACAAAGGTCGGATCTAAGACTATTAAATGCTTAAGAATGCATGATTATCATTTTATTAAAATTATTAATGATAAATTAATAAGAAAATAACGACTATATGATATAATGCTTGTGAGGTGTTATTAGCATGATATATAAAACAGAAGAAGAGTTTCTTAAGGCTTATGATTCTAATAAATATGAAAAACTATCTCTTACTACAGATATATTAGTATTAAGTGTTAGTGATGAAGAAGTTAATAACTATCGCAAGACTCCTACGAAGCATATGAGTGTTTTATTGGTTAAAAGGAATGATTATCCTTATAAGAGTAAATGGTGTTTACCTGGGGGATTTATAGCTATAGACGAGGATATAGAAGATTGTCCTATAAGAATACTTAGAAATGAAACTAATTTACATGATATATATTTAGAACAATTATATACTTTTGGTGATGTTAATAGAGATCCGAGGATGAGGGTTATATCTACTTCTTATATGGCTCTAATAGATAAAAATAGATTAGATTATAAACTAAGTAATAGTGCTTCATGGTTTAATATTAGTTATGAAGAGAGGGATAATGTTGTTACTGTATACTTAGATAATGGTAGTACAAGATTATCTTTTATAGTTAAAAAAGTATTAAAAGAGTTAACGACTGATAGATATAGACTTGAAATAGTAGAGAATGATAGTATAGCATTTGATCATCCTTTAGTTATTTTAACGGGTATAGAAAGATTAAAGAACAAGATTAGTTATACAGACGTTGTATTTAATATGATGCCAGAGTATTTTACTTTAGGAGAATTACAACAAGTATATGAGGTGATACTTGGTAAGAAGTTATTAGATCCTGCGTTTAGAAGAATAATTGCTGATAAAGTGGAAAAGACTGAGTTTGTAAGGACTGGAGCAGGGCATAGGCCAGCAATTTTGTTTAAATATAAAAAGAAGTAGTTTGTTAAAACTACTTTTAAAATGCGAAGAATTCCATTCTTTTATTTTTGTCTATTTCTAATCCGGTTGCATAAGATATATTAGGTATTACTTTTTTTAAAGTATCTATTTCTTTGTTGTTATATAAGACATCGTATACTTTGTTAAATATAACAAGACATTTTTTAATGCTAATCTCAAATAAATCATCAAAGGAATAAGTATAGGTTTTATTTATGTCACAAGGATGATTCCATATTTTATGGTTTATATTTAAATAGTCATTATTAGGGATAAAACTAGTTGTATAATAGGCAAGATAGCCAGCTCTATTATGAGATACTTTATCTATAATAGAATATAATCTTCTTTTTATATTATGTTTATCATTTATAAATAGAGAATAAATTCTTTTGGCGCATTTAATACTGTTCTTATAATATAATCCAACATTTTTAACATTATATGTTTCTTCGTATACCATATTTATTAAAGTAAGTAAATCTATAGATAGATGGGGAGTGCCAATTATATCTTTAGATACATTGCAATTTATATAGTCTTCTTTATAGTACTTTTTATAATATAGAGAATCAATGGTTCTTTCCATTAGGTGGTGTAATCCTTTGTACTTTTTTAGATTCTTAAATCTTTTGTCATAAAGACCTGTTTTGTAAAAGATAAAAGGATGACATGTTGAATCTAAGACATAGTGTGTGATAGAACCAAATAAATAAGCAATATCAGCTTGATAGTTTTCTAGATGGTATTTTTTTATATTCTTGATTATATTTATAATATAGTCTTGAGTTTTTCTTCTATGACCTATTCTGCCTAGAAAATTAATGCGTCTAGATTTACTTATGTTTGGAGTTTTATAATAAAATAAGTAGTCATGACTTTGGGCAAAAGTATTGTATATAACTAGGTCCTTATTAAACTTATCTTGGATATTTTTATCTAATCTTTTATAGACTTCCTTAGCAAAAATATCATGAGTAATTATAGATGGCATTGTTTCACCTACTTTTCACATTATTATAACATAACAACCATAATAAGAATATAATATTTAAATGACTTGGGAGA
This sequence comes from uncultured Mycoplasmatota bacterium, assembly GCA_947303405.1. GTDB lineage: Bacteria > Bacillota_I > Bacilli_A > RF39 > UBA660 > Coprovivens. The sequence continues at coordinate 5,394 of CAMYYH010000011.1, read as the reverse complement.
TGTGGTATAATGTAATATGTTTAGGGTGATGATAGTGTGATAAAGACTTTTAAAACTATTGATGAACAAATTGAAATACTGAAGAGTAAAGGGTTAACTATTAGTGAATATAATTATACTAAAGATGTATTATTAAGAGAAAATTACTTTTTTTTAAGCGGGTATAGACATGTTTTTCTTAAATCACCTAAGGATAGAATGTATATACCTGGGACTGACTTTAGAGAATTATATGCATTATTTAATTTTGATAGACAGATTAGAAATATTATATTTAAGAACTTATTAATTGTAGAAAATAACTTAAAGAGTATTATTTCATATCAAATATCTAAGAAATACGGTATTAAAGAGAAGTGCTATTTGAATCCCTCTAACTTTGATAGATCTGGTGATAAAGCTAGACAAGTAAATGACTTATTGAAGAAGATAAAAAGACAAATAAGAATTAATGGAGGTCAGCATTCGGCTACTGTTCATTATTTAGAGAACTATGGATATATTCCTTTCTGGGTAGTTGTTAAAGTATTATCTTTTGGACTTATTAGTGAATTATATACTATATTAAAGTATGAAGATCAAAAGGAGATAGCAGAAGAATATGAGGTAGATATAGATGATTTACTTACGTATTTTCCCATATTAGCTAATTGTCGTAACTTATGTGCTCATGAAGATATTTTATATGATCATAAGATGCAAAAGAGAATAAATGATACTCCTTTTCATGCAACACTTGGTGTGCCTAAAATGGATGGGGAATACATATATGGAAAAGATGATTTGTTCTCATTAATAATAATATTAAAAAAGTTACTTAGAGAAGAAGATTTTACTTTACTTATGAATGAGTTATCATATGAGATAGATATTTTAGAAGGAAAGATTAAGACTATTGGTATAGATAAGATACTTGATAGGATAGGATTCCCTATGAATTATAAAGAGATTGCGAGGTTAGATAAACGTGGAAACTAATAATAATAAAACTGGGAGTTATATAATTAGTGTTATTGTAGCAGTATTAATTGGTGCGGTTTGTATGTATTTGGCTATTTTATATATACCTGGATTTGCTGGAAAGACTATTACTAATATAACTAAGACTGAGAAAGAGGTAACGGTTACTGATACTGGTATAGCTGATGCTGTAGAAAAGGTATATGATTCAGTGGTAATTGTTGAAACATTTACTAAGGGTAGAGCTTATGCTACAGGGACTGGATTTATATATAAGCATAGTAATGGTACTTATTATATATTAACTAATCAACACGTTGTTGAGGATGGAGATCAAATTAAGGTAGTACTTACTTCTGGAGTAGAAGTAGAAGTAAAAGTAGAAGGTGGAGATGAATTTGCTGATATAGCAGTTTTGTCTTATAAGACTGATAAAGAATTGGCAGTTGCTAGTATTGGTAGTAGTGTAGATGCAAGAGTAGGAGATACTGTATTTGCTATTGGGGCTCCACTTGATAGTAGTGTATATTCTTGGACTGTTACAAGAGGAGTATTGTCTGGTAAAGATAGAGAAGTATCAGTAAGCGTTACTAATTCACAAACTAGTGATTGGATAATGCAAGTATTACAAACTGACGCAGCTATTAATAGTGGTAACTCAGGCGGGCCATTATGTAATAGTAATGGAGAAGTAATTGGTATTACTAATATGAAACTAATAACTAGTGGTGTTGAAGGTATGGGGTTTGCTATCCCTATTGAAGATGCTTCTTCGTATGCAGATAAAATAATAAATGGGGAAAGTGTAGATAGACCATATCTTGGTGTGGGTATGTATGATGTATCTAATACTTATTATGCATATGCTTTTAAAAATTCTTCTACTAATTTGTCTGATGGTGTAGGTATTAGTGAAGTAGTAAAAGGGTCTCCTGCTGATAAAGCTGGACTTAGAGCTGGAGATACAATAATAGGTTTAGGTGATGATGCTATTAAGGATACAGCTACATTAAGGTATAAATTGTATAAACACAATGTAGGAGATAAGATTAAAATAACTTATGTTAGAAATAATAAAACCGAAACAACTACAATTACATTGGCTAGCAAAACTGAATCTGAATAATAGATTCAGTTTTTGTTTTATGATATAATACGAGAGATTTTGAAGGGGATATGATTATGAAAATAGGATTTATATCTTTGGGATGTTCAAAGAATTTGGTGGTAACGGAGGAGATAATAGGGTTATTTAAGAAGCATGGTTATACCATTGTTAATGATGCAAGTGAAGCGGAAATAATACTAATTAATACTTGTGGATTTATTGATAGTGCGAAAAGCGAAGGAATAGATACGATACTAGAAATGGCTGAGTATAAAAAGAACAAGTGTAAATATTTGATAGTAACTGGGTGTCTAGTAGAAAGATATGTAAATGAATTAGTAAATGAATTGCCAGAAGTGGATTTGTTTATACCTATTAGTAATTATGATGATCTATGGGAAAAGATAGATAATTTGGTTTATAATAAACATACTGTTGACAATTTAGATTTTCATTATAGGTCTATTACTACTGGAGATAGTATGGCTTATTTAAAAATTGCGGAAGGGTGTAATAACTTTTGTACTTTTTGTGCCATACCATATATACAGGGTAGGTATAAATCAAGAAAGTATGAAGATATATTAGAAGAAGCTAAAATGTTGGCAAGTCAAGGAATTAGTGAGATAGTAGTAATAGCTCAAGATACAACTAAGTATGGGGTGGATTTATATAATAGGCAAAGACTAGCTGAATTATTAGAGGATATATCAAAAATAGATGGTATAAAATGGATAAGGTTTTTGTATGCTTATCCAGAAACTATTACGGATGAGTTAATTGAAGTGGTTAAAAACAATCCAAAGGTATGTAAATATTTTGATATACCTATACAGCATATTAATGATAGATTATTAAAGTTAATGAATAGAAAAAGTGATAGAGGTAGTATTGTTAAACTAATAAAGAAAATTAGAAAAGAGGTACCTAATGTAATTATTAGAACTACTCTTATAGTTGGATTTCCTACGGAGACAGATGAGGAATTTAATGAATTATATGATTTTGTAAAAGAATATAAGTTTGATAGATTAGGGGCATTTGCTTTTTCGATAGAAGATGGTACGGCGGCGAGTAAGATTAAATCTCAGGTGGATGATGAAGTTAAGGAATTAAGAAGAACTAAGATAATGGAATTACAACAAAACATATCTAAAGAATTATTAAGTAATAAGATTGGAAAAGAGTATGAGGTGTTAATAGAAAATATTAGTGGAGATGGTAAGTATTTTATTGCTAGAAGTTATATGGATGTTCCATCAGAAGATGGGGTAATATATGTTGATTTTGAAGATGGTATCTTAGTAAATGATTATTATAAAGTAATAATATATGATAATACAGAATATGATTTATATGCGAGAATTAGCAAAAATGATTTATCTTATGTATAAAACGTGATATAATGGTTAATATATTAACATAGGAGAGTGTGCTTATGGCATCATTATTTGTATATTTACCTAAAAACACTTTGGAATATTTAAAGGGTACTATTCCTTCTATTGATGAACATTCGATAGGAGTAGCTCAGGATGAACTAGATAAAATAGAGTATCTAAATTTTAAATATATTGATGTCATGTATTTACAATACTTTAGAAATTTAAAAACTCTAGTAATAGAGGGATTTCCGGGTATTAGTGATAGAAATTTTGATTATTTGGCTAGAAATTGTTCTAAGTTAACTACATTGGTTATTAAGGGACAACCATTACTTACTAAGATTGATTTAACTAGATTTAAAGAATTAAGAAATCTATCTATTATTTCTAATGAAAGGTTAGTCAAAGTAGTGGGGTTAGAAGAGGGATCTAGCTTTATAAATCAATTGGATAAAGTAGAGTTCTATGATAATATTGGTTATAAAAAGGAAAAAGAATTAGTTAGAAGGCTAGTTAATAGTCGTAAGAAAAGAGTTGTTGAATTAGATGCATTATACTATGTAGATGCGAAAAATGAAGAGGGATTTAGTGATGTCTCTAGTAATTTTGAGTGGCATGAAAAGATTGCTTATAATTCACAAAGAGATTTAACATATTCATCTGGAGAGATGGAGGCTGTATATCAATATGCTAATTCTATTGTAGATACGATTATTAAACCAAGTGATAGTGAAGAAATGAAAGTATTTGTTATCTATACTTGGGTGTTAAAGAATATTAAACTTGATAGTAATAGAGATGTAAATACTAATGAAGGTATTGTTAATGTGTTTAAGTATAGAACAGCTAGTATTCCAACGATAGCTAAATTTTTACAGTTCTTACTTAGAGTAGCGGGAATAATATCTTATGATGTTAATGTTGCTCCTAGAGTAAGATTCTATAATTCTCCATTGGGAGTATTCAAAATACCAAGTGATGATTACGAAATAATTAAAGTTCCTACTAAAGATGGATATGCTTACTTTGATATAGCATGGGATTGTGATATATATAGTCAAACTGGTAGATTGTCTACTATATTTATGTATAATGGATTAGAAGATATTACTTATAATCACAAACTGAGATTTGATTCTCTAGATGGTTCTAGAAGCTCTATGCCTTTTGAAGAACGAGAAGATTATAGTAAAAAAGCTAGTAAAAGATTACAAAATGTAAAGAATCATAAAGGCTCTAATGATGGTAAGGATATAGTTGAATCAGTAGTAACTAGTCATGACTTTATGCAAAAGAGTATGGATAATTTTTTGAAATCTATTAGAAAGATGGAAGAGAAAAGAAAGAGTTTAATAGAGAAACTTGGTTCTGGTAAAGAAACCGCTAGAACTAGGGCTAATATTAAAAATTTGGATATGATGATTGAGGCAGCCGAGAATTCTAATCGGATACTTAGAGAAAATATTTATAAATATGAATCTTTATTATCTGAGAGATTAGTTAAAGATGATATCTCCTTTTTGGAAAATAGGCTAGGTAGTACTTTATCCCCTTTTAAAAGTAAAAAGTTTGGTGATGATAAGTATGTCAAAGTTACTAAGACCAAAGAAGAATTGGAACAAGAACTGAAGAGATTGAAGAGTAAACTTAATAAAGAATTAGCTAACAAGGAGATTAATATAACCGAGTATAGATCTTTAATGGATAGAGTTAATAATATTTATACTTATTTAGTTACATTTGCTTATGAGAAATCTATTATTATAGATAGTAAAGCAGCAGCATAATAGAGGAATAGATAATATTCCTCTATTTGTATGAAAATAGGGCTAATAAAAGTTGATTAATTGTTTTTTTATGTTATAATTAATATGTTCTTAAAGAACTAGAGGTATAGTTCAATGGTAGAATAACGGTCTCCAAAACCGCTGATGTGGGTTC
>CAMYYH010000010.1 GCA_947303405.1 uncultured Mycoplasmatota bacterium | reverse complement strand
ATGCTCTTTAAACATTGTAACGTAATGTCTACGATTCACTCCAATAGCTTTCACTATATTACTAGCCTTATAAACTCCCACCGACCGTTTACTCTCTCTTCAAGACATATTGCAATAAGTCCTATCTTCTTCGTGCTTATGAGCATATATTACTAACTTTTTTTACAAATGTCAATTGCTTAAACTAATTTTAATCTAACACTATATTCCTCACGGACTTCTTTACTTTTAACTACATTTATTGCCTCCAACACATAAATATAATGATTATACACAAATATAATTTCATCGGGTACAGAAACCATAAAACCTGATTTTTCTATCTCATCACATATTTCTTCTGGTCTAAATATTTCCCCAATAATTCCTAAATCAAAATACTCTCCAAAAAGGGCAAAAACAGCTTTAGCATATCTCTTAATAGTTCTCCCTTTTATTGCCAAACACTCTTTACCGGTAATAATAGATCTAACCTTCTCATTCAAAACCACTCCTTGAAACAATCTCTGATCATTTGAACACATAAAGGCATTATAGACGTGAAGATTTTGGGGAATTAATCCAAAATCTCTCTCTCGATTTCTACTAACTTCATATTCAATTGTAACTCCATCTGGGTCTTTTACGTTATATGGCCAAATACGGGCCATTCCCCTATCTTCAAAATATCTATGCATATACATTAACTGACAGAAAATATCATCTTTCTCCTGATTAAAGAAAACCATCCCACTATAACCAGCATCATTTTTTCCTGTCTCGGTTATATAAACATTTCCTTCCAAACCATCTTTTCGTCTAAAGCCTAAAACCCCATTTTCTTTAAAAAAATAATCAAACTCTTTTCCAACCACATAATAATCCTCGTTGATATCAAATTCAAAACTAGTTTCAGAAGACACATACATCCCCTCATTCGAAGACAAAACCATCCATCCAGAAAGCCCCTCGTAATCTTTAAAGGCATATAAATCAATTTCCCTTCCTAAAAACTTCTGAAATATTATGTTATAAGCATTAGAATCTCTTTTCAAATCTTCAACACTACATTTAATTACTTCCATGTAAATCCCCACCAATGTCCAATATTATAACAAAAAAACAGAGAATATCACTATTTTCTGTTTTGTCTAAATCTTTCATTAGGGTCTAATATCTTTTTTCTTAATCTTATTGCTCCAGGAGTTACTTCAACCAACTCATCATCAGCAATAAACTCTAACGCTTCTTCTAAACTAAATACTTTAGGCTTAATTAAAGCTATAGCTTCATCAGAACCAGAAGCTCTAGTATTAGTAAGCTGTTTATTCTTACAAGGATTAACATTTAAATCATTATCCCTATTATGTATACCTACTATCATACCTATATACACTTCTTCAGCAGGTCCTACTATTAATGTACCTCTATCTTGTAAATTCCATAAAGAAAATCCTAGTGTTTTACCATTCTCCATAGATACCAAAACACCATTCTTACGGCCAGTTATTTCTCCTACGTATGGTTTATAAGAATCAAAACTTCTAACCATTATACCTTCTCCCTTAGTGTTAGTTATAAAAGCACTTCTATATCCTATCAAACCTCTAGTAGGTGCTATAAACTCCATATGTGTATAATCATTCTCATCATTACTCATACTTTGTAATAAAGCTTTTCTCTCTTGTAAATCATTAATAATAGTTCCTGAATAAGTAGATGGACAATTTACAATAACCTTTTCAAATGGTTCACATTTTATTCCATCTACATCTTGATATAATACCTCCGGTTTAGAAACACTTAGTTCATATCCCTCTCTTCGCATATTCTCTAAAAGGATAGATAAATGCAATTCCCCTCTACCAGACACCTTATATCCATCATTTCCTTCTAACTCTTCTACCTCTAATCCTACATTAGTCTCTAATTCTTTTTCTAATCGATCCCTAATATGTCTACTAGTTAAAAATTTGCTACTCTTATCTTTACCTGCAAATGGACTAGAATTAACTAAAAAATCCATACTTAAAGTTGGTTTCTCTATAATTATAGGTTTCATTGGTTCTATATGATCTTTATCACATACCGTATCTCCAATAGAAATATCAGGACATCCAGAGAATGTAACTATGTCCCCATAATAAGCTATATCCTTTTCAACCCTTTTTATTCCTTCTTCTACAAACAATTTAGATATTCTAAATGACGAAATAGAACCATCGTTATTAGCTAAAGCAACAGTCTGTCCATTTTTTATAGCTCCCTTTGTAACTCTTCCAACACCTAATCTACCTATAAACGAATCATAGTCTAAAGAACTAACTTGTAATTGTAAAGGATCATTTTCATTTCCTTCATAAGCACTACATTTACTTAACACAGTATCTAACAAAACAGAAATATCTCCATTTTTATCATCCAAAGATAACTTGGCCACACCATCTCTTGCTATCCCATATACTATAGGAAAATCTAGTTGTTCATCATTTGCTCCCAATTCCATAAACAAATCAAAGGTCATATCTACTACTGCTTCAGGTCTAGCATCTTTCTTATCAATTTTATTAATAAATAATATTGGTTTCAAGTTTTGTTCTAAAGCCTTATTCAATACAAATCTAGTTTGAGGCATAGGCCCCTCAGCTGCATCTACTAATAAAATTACAGTATCAACAGTTTTCATAATACGCTCAACTTCAGATGAAAAATCAGCATGCCCTGGCGTATCAACTATATTAATCTTATAATCTTTATAACGAATAGAACAATTTTTAGAGTATATAGTAATACCTCTTTCCCTTTCTATATCATTACTATCCATTACACACTCTACTACATCCTCATTACTTCCAAATACTCCATTTTGAGATAATAGTGCATCCACTAAAGTGCTCTTCCCGGCATCTACATGAGCTACAACCGCAATATTAATTATCTTTTCCATACTATACCATCTCCACAAAAGTCCAAGTCATAATAACACATTTTTTATTATCTTACAAGTTTAAGACTTAAAAAAGGAAATCTAAAATTTCCTTTTTTCTGCTTTTTTAGGCAAATCTATCTCCTCATCAATTATAGGTCTCTTATTTATATCTACCTGTTCATTCGTGTTTGTATATTTATATATCTTTTCTCCTCTACGAGCCACAAGCTTATCGATATCTTCATATCTTTTATTAAATAGATACATAAATATAAAAAATATTAATAAGGTTCTAATTATTGCTATTACCAAATCAAATATTTGATAAAAAGTAGTGCTACTCGTAAACAATAGCAATAAGAGTTTATACAATAATTCTTTTAAAAGATCTACTGGATAATACACCAAATAAGATATTCCAAATATAATTACTAATTCTATAAATCTTATAAACAAATCTCCAAAGCCTAACTTAGTTACACAATCAACATAATTCTTTAATACTTTACCAAATTTTTTAACAATACCCATAATAACAATCTTCCTTATCTTCCTTTTATAATAAAACTACAATTATTAACAATATTATCTAACATTATATCCATAATAACAAGATATTCATCATCCCCTTTATAATATATACACAATATACTTTAATACTACTTACACAAAAGGGATTAGTTGGAGACTTAATATCAATAATATTATTAAAAGTCACTCAAACTTCCCTATTCTAAAAATATTATATCAAACATTTCATATTATTGATAATTAATCTTCCTATGTAGTATAATACTCTTGAAAAGAGGTAAATTATGGAGATAAAAATAACTAATTATAAAAACAAATCTTCTTTAATAAGTTCAATAATAGTCTTTATTATGGGAGGTATATTATTCACTAACCCTGATATATTCATTACAACCATATCTAAGATAATAGGTCTTACTCTATTACTAATATCTATAGTTTACATGATTATCACATTTACTAAAAAGAAAACTATTAGATTCCCTATAATAAGAATATCTAGTATTGTTATATTACTATTATTAGCAATATTATTCCTATTCTTTAGTGAAACAGTAGAAAAAGCAATTAGGATAATAGTTGGTTTCTGGATATTATTTAGCGGTATTGAAAAATTAATAAATGCTCTTAAAATAACAGTAAAAAACAAAAGCTTTATATCTCTAGTAATAGTATCAATAATATTAATAGCTATAGGTATTTACACAATTGTAATCGGTGACATAGTTATCTCAACTATAGGAATAATTCTAATGTTATACTCTTTTATAGATATTGTAGGTTACATCTTCTATGCCAAAGATACCGACGAAACAGTAACCTTATCTGAAGATGTAACTCTACTAACTACCAAAGATAACGATCAAAAAAAGGAAAAACCAAATAAAAAGACTAAAAAGATCAAAGATGTCTCAACCGAAAATAAAGATGAATAGCGGTAACGCTATTTTTTTATTCATTGTTGACAACAAAAAAATAATATGCTAAACTGAGATAACTTTGGAAGAGGCGCAATTTTTATTAGTAAATATTAGTTATTCAGATTATTGCTAATAATTGAAAGGAAAAATTGCCGAAATTAAGTATATTATCTGAAATATACTTAGTTGGGCTAATACAAAAGATGTATTAGACTGTCACAAGGTAAAACTTGTGGAGTGCTTGTCAGAGAAACTTAAAATATGTAACATATTTACGTTTTTTATGACTTTGTACCCACAAAGTCATTTTTTGATAGGAGGAATTACTATGATAAAAAAGCAAATAAAGAAACATAATATATTAAATATTAAATCAATTAAGAATTGATAGTTTTAGAATACAATTAAATAAGATAATCATTCGGTAGTCTAAAACTAGACTGCTTTTATTTTTGTTAAAAGCAATAAAATATAGGAGGAGATATAATGAGTATAACTGAAAATCTAACAAAAATAATTTTAAGAAGTACAAATACAAGAGCATTCGAACTCTTTAATTTAAGGGAACAATATCAAAGAGCCACTGGCGAAGAATTAAATATAACAAATAGACATAGCGTTAAACACGTTCTCGATTTCTATTCAAGACGACAAACAATAGGATTATCACTATTAGCAGAACTAGCTAATAGAAGATACAACGTAATAGATAGGAGTTGTATGGAAATAGGTCATAGCATATATGACTCCCTAGGTATTAAATGTAACAACACTATTATTACATCAGATCCAATAGGATTAATTAAATATAATCCATGGAATCAAACTCCAATTGGATACAAAAGATTCAATCTAAGTGCTAAAGGCAAAATAAGCTTAACCGGAACAAAAACAATATCCGAAACTAGAGGCTGGACTATAGAAGAAGAAATAGACCTTAGCTCAATCACATCATTCTTGTTATTAAATCCAATTACAAGTGAACAAACCCAACTATTTGTTGATATATTTAATGCAAATGATAGAGAAGTATTCTTCGGATATTATGGTTTTAATAGCGATATAGATCAAGCCCAACATTTAGAAGAAGTCAAAGAATTATCCCAACAAGCAGAACTGATAAATGTAGATATAAATGGTGGCTACGGATATGTTCTACATAAAAGTCAAAAATAGCATTTCAAAAATGCTATTTTTTATTCCACACATATTTATTTATTAAATCATCTCTATTATATTCTGATACTTCAACCATCTTACTTACTTCATACATACTATTATTAATAACACCTATATAAGCTTCGTTATCTAATTCAGTTAATTCATCATTAACTAAATAACATCTGTCTACCTCATTTAAAATATTATTTTTATATACACAGTTATACTCTAAATTCTTATATCCTTTAAAAGCCCCATCTCCAGTTGTAAAACTTAATTTTTCCTTACCTCCAACATGATAAATCTCAATAACATAGTTATTATTTTTATAGACATAATCAAACCCGTTACCATATCTAGCAAATCTCTCTACCACATTATCACTAGTATATTTACATGCTCCACCAGATTTAGATAAGGACTCACATGAGAACCCCATTTCGTTAAGATATCTTTTCAAATAATAAAAATCAATATTATTATCTTTTGTGTTTAAAAAAACTATTACACCTCTAGCAATTAGTATTATCACTAATAGAACCACTATACCTATGCCAATATTTCTATAAAGTTCTAATCTCCTAGCCCTACCATACATTAATTATCCATCCCTTTTACTATAATAATATTATCACATTATCTAGATATATTAAATATATAATAATATACACAGTGTATATTATTATATCAGTTCTATCAATCTTTAAAAGATGTAATAAATGTAATTAAATTAGCAAATAATAATACACCTATTATATAAATTGTATACCTAGTAAAGCAAAAGAATACAGCGTGAATATTCAAACTCTTTCCTTGAACATTTCCAAATATATTAAAGCCTATAAACATACCAAGAAACAAGATATATATTAAATCCATCCACATTCCATCTCTAAGCATCTTAAATAGACTTAACATCAATAGACACACTCCTATACCCGCCCCTAAATACAAGTAATTAATAGAGTAATCCCTAATAAGATTATTTCCCTTACTAATCATATTAAATACATATAAGCCTAATACAAATATACTAAGCACTACATTAATAACATTAATCTTTCTTCTCATAATTATTATCCCCTCATATTCATTATACAAAGAAAAGAATAGCATTTCTACTATTCTCTATTATTTACTTAAATAATTACATATTAACTCAGCCAATTCTGAAGGATTATCTACATTTAATCCTTCAATCAATCTAGCTTGATTATATAGTATTTTAGAATACTTATTTAATTCTTCTTTATCAGTAGCATATAATTCTTTTAATTTATCAGCAATAGGATGTTTATCATTTATCTCTAATACTATTTCTGCCTTTACTTCTTGACCATTAGGCATAGCATTCAATACTTTCTCCATTTCTAACGAAATGTTTCCTTCTGTGCTTAGACAAACCGGATGATTCTTTAACTTATTAGTAAATCTTACATCCTTAACAGCAGGTAAAGCTTTTTTCATTTCTTCAAAGATATCTTTGGCATCCTTATTTTCTTTTTCTAATTCCTTCTTTTCTTCCTCAGTATCTAAATCTTCACTCTCAGAAGATACATTAGCAAATTTCTTACTATCATATTCCATTAATGTTTGGATAGTAAATTCATCTACATAATCAGGTAAATACAATACCTCAATTCCTTTTTCTTTAAATCTTTCAACTATAGGTAGCATATCAATCTTTTCAATCGAATCTCCAGAAGCATAATATATCTTCTTTTGATCCTCTTTCATTCTAGAAACATATTCTTTTAAAGTAACTTTTTTCTTTTCAGTACTACTATAAAACATTAATAAATCTTTTAATGCTTCATTATTCATTCCATAGCTAGAATATATTCCATACTTTAATTGCATACCAAATGCTTCAAAGAATTGTTCATATTTTTCCCTATCATTTTCAAGGAGTTCTTCTAATGTACTCTTTATCTTCTTCTCAATACTTTTAGCTATTAATTTCAACTGTCTATCTTGTTGTAATAATTCCCTAGATAGGTTTAATGATACATCTTCACTATCTACTAAACCTTTTACAAAACTAAAGTAGTCAGGCAATAAATCGGCACACTTGTCCATTATTAAAACCCCATTTGAATATAATTGTAAACCTTTTTCATATTCCTTAGTATAGTAATCATATGGTGCATGAGAAGGTATAAATAGCAATGAATTATAACTAATTTGCCCTTCTACACTACTATGTACCACTTTTAAAGGAGCTTCATAATCAAAGAATTTATCAGAATAAAATGAATTATATTCTTCTTCTGTAACCTCATCATCTGATCTCTTCCATAATGGAATCATACTATTTAAAGTTTTATCTTCTCTAACTTCTTCATACTCATCTTTTTCTTCTTCATTTTTCTTTTCTTTTAATTTACGATTCGTAACTTCCATTACTATAGGATACTTAATATAATCCGAATACTTCTTAACAATTCCTTCTATTCTTCTTTCTTCTAAGAATTCATCATAGTTTTCTTCTTCAGTATTATCCTTAATATGCAATACTATTTCTGTTCCATATTCATCTTTATCTGCTTTACTTATTGTATAACCATCTACACCATCAGATACCCATTTATGAGCAGCATCATCTTCAAACGATTTACTAATTACTTCAATCTTATTAGCAACCATAAACGCAGAATAGAATCCAACACCAAATTGTCCAATGATATTAATATCTTTATTATTATCATTTATCTCTTTAAATAATGAAGATCCACTCTTAGCAATTATACCTAAATTGGTATCTAACTCTTCTTCATTCATACCAATCCCATTATCAGTAATTTTTAAGATTCTATTATCTTTATCAATATCTATTCTAATCTTAAAATCGTCTTTATCTAAATCTACTTTTTTATCTGTTAAAGACTTATAATATAATTTATCTATAGCATCACTAGCATTAGATATTAATTCTCTTAAGAATATTTCTCTATTCGTATATACCGAATTAATCATCATATCCAATATTTTTTTAGACTCAGTTTTAAATTGTTTTTTAGCCATTATTCAATCTCTTCTTTCCTGTACTTCAAAATATATCACCACATTTAGCACTTGTCAATAGAAAGTGCTAAATCGTAAAATACATATCAATTACATATCTAATATATAAACATTTCAAACTATACCATGTTAAAATAATATTTAGAATAAGGAGAGATATAATGGAAAAAGAGAAAGAAATAAAACAAGGTATTAGTGGAGGCGTATTATGCTTAATAGTAGTACTATGTTTATTACTAGGATTGGCATCAGGTTACATACTCCATGATAAATTATTAAGCAAAGAAGAAACTAAAACAGAGCAAAAAGAAGCAAAAATCAAAAAAGATAATAAAAAAATAGAAGAAAAAGAAAATGACAACACAAAAGAGAAAGATACTATTAATAAAAACACAAAAGTAGAAAAAAAGTCCGTATCAATAGCCCTAACCAATGAATGTATAAATAGCAAAAAAAGCTGCTCAAAAGAATACACATTATCAAATGGTGAAATTAATATTAGCATAAAAACAGAAATGGATATTAATAAAAGTCAAATAATATTAATAAACGGAAAAGAAATATATAAACATGAAATTTCAGATTATAATGGTCCATTCAATATAAATGGAGTAGCATTGCTAGACAATAATATAGTAGTTTTAGATATTTATAATCCTGGATATTCTGGTCCAGATGGACATATAAGAACATTCTATGATGTAGACTCAAATTTTAAAGAAATCAATAGTATTCTCTCAAACAAAAATGAATATGATTATAATAATCCAAATAAAATAGAATTAAAAGAAGGAACATATGAGACATGCGAAGTAAAAACTTGTGATGACCAAATAAAAAGAACATATAGTTATACAATTAATGATGATAAAAAAATTACATCAAAATTAGAAAAGGAAGAAAACCAATTCTGTTCAGCACAATGTTAAATCTAGAAAAATAGAATATACTGATAAATTTATTTTTAATGGGTATGTCGAAAATTCAAGACAAAGCTAATGCTTTGTCATTTTTATTTGCAAAAAAAGATGAACCAATAGTTCATCTTAAAAAGCGGTTCTAAATAAATCTTCTATCTCACTAGCATTAGTTTCTCTTGGATTACCAGCTAAACAAGGATCATTATAAGCTTTACTAGCTAAAGTGTTAATATCCTCTTCTTTCCCGCCCAATTCACTAATATGTTGCGGAATATCTAGTCTAATAGCTAAATTCTTAATAGCTTGAGACACTCTTTTTACAGCTTCCATTCCCTTTAGATTCTTCATATCTAAGCCCATTGCTATCCCCATATCAATAAATCTTTCAGGACATGCCGCACCATTATATTCAAGTACATATGGTAACAATAATGCATTAGCCACTCCATGTGGTGTATCATACAAAGCTCCCAATTGATGAGCCATTGCATGTACTATACCTAATCCAGCATTAGAAAATCCCATTCCAGCAATATATTGGGCCAAAGCCATTTGATCTAAAGCTCTCTTATCTTTATTAATAGCTTTCTCTAAATTATTATATATAATACCCATTGCTTTTAATGCAAACATATCGGTCATCTCATTATGAGCTTTAGTAATGTAACATTCTATCGCATGAGTAAGAGCATCCATTCCTGTAGCGGCCGCAATACTAGAAGGCATTGCGTTCATTAGTTCGGAATCTACAATAGCTAATACTGGAATAGAACTCGTATCTATACATACCATCTTGGTTTTAACTTCTTCATCGGTAATAATATAATTTATAGTACATTCTGCTGCTGTCCCAAAAGTAGTAGGTAAAGCAATTAAAGGTAAAGCTCTATTCTCCGTATTAGTAACACCCTCTAGAGATACTATATCTTTATATTCAGGATTAGTCATAACGACACTAATAGCTTTAGCCGTATCTATAACAGAGCCACCACCTACAGCTATAATATAATCACAATGATACTTTTTACATATTCTTAACCCTTTTTTTACATTACCTACAGTTGGATTCGGTCTAATATCACTAAACAATTCATATTCTATTTGTCTATCATCTAATATATCAATAATCTTACTAGCAATTCCAAGCTTCAACAAAACATCATCAGTTACTAACAAAGCCTTTTTAAACTTTCTTTTTGCTATTTCATTAGGTAGAACTTCTCTAGCTCCCCAGCCAAAATAAGATGTTTCATTAAATATAAATCTATTTACCATCTTAAACCTCTCCTATTCTCCATAGATTATAACACAATAAAAATGATATTTCATTATTTTTTTAAATAAACAATATGTTGCTTATTTTTATATTTTATATTAAAATTATAATAGGTAAAAGGTGATTATATGGATAAGAGAATTGAAAGGACTAACACTAAACTAAGATATAGTCTTCTAACTTTACTTAAGAAAACTAATCTCAAAAAAATAACAGTATTAGAGTTATGTAAAGAAGCAAAAGTAAATAGAACTACATTTTACAAGTACTATGATGATGTAGATGATTATATAAATAAAGTAGAAGCTATTTTAATGGAAGAATTAAAAAAAGAAATAACTAGCATTAATCGTAATTATTTAATCACATATATAGGCAAAATAGTAGAAAGAATAAAAAGCGAAAAAGAGTTATATCCGATATTACTAGGGAATAACGGAGATAAAACATTCTTAAGAAAAATACTTTATCTAGTACACAGCGAAAGTCTTCAAGAATGGCAAAGATTACTAAAAAAGGCCACCTCAGAAGATCTAAATAAAATTTATACATTCATAGTAGATGGAAGCGTAGGAATTATAGAGAATTGGATTAATAATAATTGCAAAGATGACCCTAAGACAATAGCTTTGTTTATTAACAAACTATGTATGAGTGGCCTAAGTAGCTTTATATAATAAGAAAGAAGGAATAAATATGAAAAAAACCAAAAAAATATTAATACTATTACTAACTTGTATATTATTAACAGCTTGTGGAAGTAAAACAGGACTAAAAAATGCAAACTTAAAGAAAACTACCACTTATAGTATCCAAGGTTTAAAATTTGAAATTCCATCTATTTACACCAAATCAGATGTATCATCAGATCTTTACTATTTCTTTGATATTGAAGATGTTAGTTACAACGAAGCAGTTTGTTCCCTATCAGTGAAAGCATCAGAAATAATTGGTGACCCAGATATAAACGAAGAGTTTGAATTTAGTATTCCAGGCGATTACTTTGAAGACTATGAAATTAAAACTAAAAAAATAGATAATAAAGAATGGTCTTATGCTGAAGCTAAATCTAATTCATCAAAAGATAACTACTACATCAAGGGTGCTTACATAATTCAAAATGACGATTACTTCTATAGCTTTGAATATACAAACTACACACCAGAAAAATTCTCATGTAAAAAAGTTGTAGAAAGCATTACCAATAGTATGGTTTTAGAATAAAATGAAATCAATAAATTCAAAAACTTCAAATCTAGAAAATAAAATAGAAAACATAATAAACAAAACATACTTCAACCCTACTCAACTATTAATTAATATATCCATAGGTAATGGCGAATTGTCTATTTCCTACGTTACTGAAGATCAACTTAATATGGGTTATTCAAGTGCTATAATACCCAAAAATTTCAATGCTCCAAAAGAAAGCATCGAAACTATCATAAACAAAATGGCAGAACAGTGTAAAGATGGTTATATAGAAATAAATCTCAATAACCCAGAATACATAAAAATAACCGGAACACTTAGTAGAGGCACTTATTTTATAATTAGTATAACCCCCGGGAATAGAGAAGTAGAAAAATGGCTAAGATTTGTAACTACTATGTATAATGGTAATAACATAGAAACTAATATAAGCACTTATAATAAAATAGAAGAATTTATAACATTTGTAACAAGTATAAATGAAACCTATAGTAAAAATGAAACCACTATAAGTAAGCCAAACTAAAATATCCTATAAGGATATTTTTTTAATAAAAAAAGATCTCTTAAGAGATCTAACTACTTACTAGCTTTTTTATTCTTCTTTACCATGTTTTTGTTAATTAATTTAACTTTGACCCCTCTTCTTGCACCAAATGTCTTTTTTACTCCTTCAGGTAAATTAACTTTATATGTTCTCATTAGTACACCTCCTCATTGCGTGATGATTATAACACACTATATACTATTTTATCAAGAATAAACCTAACTTTATAATGTCTAATGTTAATATTACTATTACAAAAAATATTAAAACACTAGTAGTTGTGGTCCAATAATTACCTTTTTTCTTAATTAAATCCCTTACCATTATAAGATAAAATATTATAAAGAATAACAATAATATTATATTAAACCACCATTTTACTCTATTCATTATAAAAGGATATATTATTAAAATCATTATAAATACAATCGAATAAATATAAAACTTCCCAAAACTCTTCTTTACTGCTATATCAATTTCTTTATTATTACTCTTTTTCATCTATACCTCTATATTAGGATGACTCATTATATCTATGATTTTATCCATATCATCGTCCTTAGCAGTAATATTCTTTTTTAACATGGAACACTTATTACATTTATACAATATTTTGTATTTACCTTTTTTAAATGGTTCTATACCAACTGGCTCCAATACTCCCATACAATCACATAATCTATCCCCGGGATTATTATCAACATGTACTGAACATAAGCAATAAGGACAATGGTCCCTAGCAGTATAACCTAGAGGCTCAACATTCCTACCACAAACCAAACACTTAAACCGCTCATCTATCATTGTAAACTTAGCAACATCCAAATATATACCTCCTATTCAACTATTTCAAAATTAGTTAAAGTTCCTATACTTTGTACAAAAAGAGAAACGGGTTCTTCTGCAAACTCTAATTGTAATATTGGATAAGAAAAAGCTTACGTAACAACATCTTTATCAGAGGGCATTCTCTCTTCTACATACATTTGCACATTTTTATTATCTTGAACTACCTTAACCAAATCAATAGTATATCCCCCTGTACTACGTTCTCCAGAAGCGATTGTTATTATACATCTACCACTATCAATTTTATCTAAATAATACCCTCTTTTACTATAATTCGCATCATAATTATCAGTTTCAATTATTCTATAAGCTATATTATAATCTTCCTCTATCTCTTCCTTAATAATCTCATTTAACAATTTTCTATCTTTAGCACCAATTTCACTATCAATAACAGTTATTTCTCTACTTTCACTAGTAAATAAATCATCAATTAATTTCTTATATTTTATATTATAATCAATTATATACTCATCTTTTTTAATTGGGTTACAAGGTGTACTAACACAGTAAATCACATCTTTTTTAACAACTTTTACCCTATCATATATCTCTATACCAGCTAAGTTATACTTATAAAAATAATGAATTATATACTTGTCTTTTATACCATTATTACAAGTTAATATAAATACAACTATAATTACAATAAGAGCTATTAGTGTTACCCACCAATATTTTCTGATCTAATCACTGCCTCTTAATTATTATATCATTAATTACACAAAAGAACTAAAATACTTGGAAAATAATTTATTTAGGATATAATTATAATAGTGATGTTTATGCAAAGAATTGATATTGAAAAAGGTTTAACTAATGAACAAGTACAACAAAGAATAGAAAAGGGAAAAATAAATCATAATGAACTCCCTAAAACTAAAACAATTAAAAAGATAATTACTGACAACATCTTTAATTATTTTAACTTTTTAAACTTAGTGCTAGGATTAGCCGTATTTACAGCTGGAGTAATTAGTGGAGACATCTTAGATAGTCTTAAAAACTGTTTGTTCATGGGAGTAATTATTACTAACACTATAATAAGTATAATAGAAGAAATAATATCCAAGAAAATTACCGACAAGCTATCCGTTATATCGGAGATGAAAGTAAACGTAATTAGGGATGGCCAAGAACTAGAAATAAAAGACGAAGAAATTGTAATAGATGACTTAATAAAACTATCTCCAGGACATCAAATAGTCGTCGATTCAATTGTAGTAGAAGGTGAACTAGAAGTAAACGAATCTCTAATTACAGGGGAACCAGACGCAATAAAAAAAGGTGTGGGTGATACTATTCTATCAGGATCATTCATAGTAGCCGGAAACGCTAAAGCTCAAGTAATGCATATAGGTGCTGATAACTATGCATCAAAGATTACGAAAGAAGCCAAATACGACAAACCAGTAAACTCTATGATAATGAGGACATTTACTAAAGTGATAACAGTCCTTGCATTGCTATTAATACCAATTGGAATAATTATGGGATATAATCAGTACCAAATTGCCGAAAATACAACTAAAAGTATATTTGGAACAGTAGCCGCCTTAATAGGTATGATTCCAGAAGGATTAATACTACTAACATCTTCCGTAATGGCTGTCGGCGTTATAAAACTATACCGTGTTAAAGTCTTAGTTCAACAACTATATGCTATTGAAACACTAGCCAGAGTAGATATTATTTGCTTAGATAAAACAGGAACAATTACTGAAGGTAGAATGGCAGTCAAAGATATCATAGGAAGAGAAAAGTATAGCAAAAAAGATGTAAGTGATTACTTTGAAGAATATGCCTCCTACAGTGAAGATAGTAATCCTACTATGCTAGCCTTAAAAGAATACTACAATTCTACTCATAGCCAAGCTAAAAACTTATTACCCTTCTCATCTGAAAGAAAGTTTTCCTCAATCGAATTAGATGATTATTCATTATATATGGGAGCTCCGGAAAAAATAGGCGGTAGGGAAGCTCGAGAAGAAACAGAAGAATACCTAGAAAACTATCGCGTAATAGCAATAGGAAAAAAAACTGGTAAGATAGATGAAAGCTTAAAAAATATAGAATTAATTGGTTACGCCCTTATAGAAGATGTTATAAGATCATCTGCCAAAGAAACTCTAGAATACTTCAAAAAGTACAATGTAGATGTAAAAATTATATCCGGCGATAATGCCAAGACCGTTACATCTATAGCTCATAAAGTGGGCCTAGAAGACGCCAATGGCATCAACATAGATGAGCTTAAAAAAGAGGAATTAGAAGAAATAATAGATAACTATCAAATATTCGGTAGAGTTAGCCCTGTTCAAAAGAAATGGATAGTTCAATATCTAAAGAAAAAGGGACATACAGTGGCAATGACCGGAGACGGAGTCAACGACGTCTTAGCTTTAAAAGAATCAGATTGTGCTATATCCATTAGAAGTGGTACTGATGCTGCTAGAAACGTAGCGCAATTAATATTATTAAATGACGACTTTAGTTCCCTTCCACACGTCGTAGCCGAAGGAAGACAAACTATCAACAACGTTGAAAGAAGTGCTTCCCTATTACTAGTTAAAACCCTATACACTATATTTATAATAATCTTTACTATTTCATTAAGAATGGAATATCCATTTAAACCAATACACTTAACATTTATAACAACCTTTACTATTGGAACCCCATCATTTATTTTAGCCCTAGAACCAAATAATGAGCTGGTAAAAGGAAATTTTCTATTAAAAATACTAGCTAAAGCCCTACCTACAGCTTTAACCGTTATATTTAACATAGCTTTAGTATCAGCATTCTCTGCTCAATTTGATATTTCTGCAAAAGTTAGCTCAACCATAAGCGCTTTTATAATAACTATTACTGGATTAATATATTTATATAAAATATGTACACCATTCACTTGGTTACGCGGAGGATTATTCTTTACTATGTTAACCGGATTCATATGCTGTACATTATACATTCCAACATTCTTCGACCTAGTACCATTAAATTCCACCATAGTATTAATCATCTTTGTTCTAGCTATAGATTCCGTATACATATATAAATGGATTAATTTTGTTATCACTAAGATATTCCATCACTTTGATAATTCAATAAAAATAGAATACGTAATCAGCAAATAAAAAGTTTTAGAAAAAATTCTAAAACTTTTTTAATTACTATACTTACTAGTTATTCCTAAATAACTTTCTAACGATATCCAATTACCACCATTATACAAGATTTGAGCTATTTCTACATTGCCAATATATCTAATATGCCATGGCTCATAAGAATAACCAGTCTCGCCCTCTTTACCTTTAGGATATCTAATGATAAATCCATATTTATAACAATTGTTATTTAGCCATTGGCCTTCGCTTGTATTAATCCAAGCTTGATCTAGATATAATGTTTTATCATGTCCATAAATATCAGCAGCTAAACCAGTTTGATGCTCAGAATGTCCAGGTCTTGCCGATATCCTGTCAGCTTCAGCTTTACCATACTTAGAAACCCAATATGCATAAGTGCTTTTTTGAGTAGCATATGTTCTCAATCCACTTCCTATATTTAAAGAAATACCCTCATTAGCAGCGGCACTCTTCATAGTAGCAAAAGCATCATTAAACTCTCCAAGTAATCCCCCGGGATTATAAGTACTAGGTAAAGAATAAGTCTTATTAGCTATCAATATTCCATTTACATATGTTACACCATTTCTGGTTTCTCCGTGAAATCCTTTTGAAGTAGTAAAAGATCCATCAGAATTTACTACAGCAGGTGTTGTATTCTGATTATTATTTGAATTATCTTCCTTCGCAGGTTTTTCTTCTACCTTTGGCACTTCTACCACCTTTTCTTTAACTACTAATACAAAGTCTTCTTTAGTCTCATTACCACTACTATCCTTAGCTACATATTGTAAGTTATACTCGCCAGCTTTTTTTAAATCATACTCCCCTACCACTGACACTTCAACTTCCTCATCGTAATCATCTTTAGCAACCACGCCCTTTAATAAATCTATTTTCGTATCATACTCAGTTGTTAATTTGTTTTTAAACTCAATTACCGGAGCAACAGTATCTTTTACTTCAACTTCATATGATACCTTCTTATTCTTTTTAAAATAATCCTTAATAGTTAAAGTAATCTTTTGTACTCCTACCTTACTAGTGTCAACAACTTCCTTTTTATCAACAACTTTACCATTAATTATTTTTTTTACTCCAGCAGTATTATACACTTCATCATTTAATGATACCACTACCTTTTTAGTAATATCCAAATACAACTCCTTTGACACATAATACTTATGGCCAATAAGTCCAGCAGTTCCAAGTATAATAATCAACACAGCGATTATTATAAATACCTTTTTTTTCATAATTACCTCTCTCTCCTAATATATTATAACTCATTATTACCATTTTTCTAGATAAATAAAAAACTATCCTAAGATAGTTCATAATACTTTATTAACTTGCTGGAGGAAAACGATCAAGCTTCAAAACTCTCGTTTGATTATCTTGCATAGCCATAGCAAGCGCTTTAGCTTCTTCATATAGTTTCAGCAAAGTTTGGGGATTAAAGCGATTTGTAAACACCTTCATCCTATATATATTTAGCAAATCCAATAAGTCACTTAAAAAGTCTTTTTCATTTTGGCTATCAGATTTATCCAATGAATACAATACCCTCACTTCAAGAAAATAATAAGCTAATCTAACATTATCCAAATTATTGTATTTATCTTTCTGATACAATCCCCCTACAATTCTTTTCTTCTCTAAAGCTAGATGACCATACCACTCCAATGCATCCTCGCCAGCGTCAATTAAAGCTCTCTCATCAATAGATTTTTCAAGATAGCCAATAACACTTTCGTCTATTTCATCTTCGGCCAAAAGTTCTATAGAATCTTTATAGTTTATCAATTCTTCAATACTAGCCGCCCCATCCAAAAAGGCGCGCAAAATATAAGCAAGCTTAGGAACAAAAATTCGTGTACCTTTAATTACATTTATTGTTCCCTTACCTGATTCTAACTTAACTTCCCCTTTTCTACATGAGCTAACAAAAGCAAGCTCACCATTGGGCAAATAATAATCCGGTTCATAAAGAACGCAATAATCCTTATAATTACATTTACTGACAATTAATTGTATGATTTCTTCCAAACGAGTCTTATTATCAGATTCATTAAGAGGTCGTCCTCCCACAAAATCAACATATTCAACTTTTGCCATTATCATACCGCCCTATACTACAATTATAACATCGAATATTTAAAATTCAAGTAAAACAAAATAGATATATGTTATACTAATAAAAAAAAGGAAAATTATTATGACAATAACAAAAATAATATCACAAGTACTTAACGGACTTGGTAGCGCCCTAAACATGTATGGGATTAATCTAAAAGATAAAAACAGGGTTCTAAAAATTTTTACAATAGGCAACCTATTAGTAGCTATTTCCCTAGGCCTTTTAGGAGCTACAGTCGGAATGTTAGCCCAACTATCATTTGTAATTGAGACTTTAATAAACTATTTTTGGGAAAAAAGACATAATAAATATCCAATATTGTTAATACTATTATATATTTTTATACCCAGCTTAATACTAGGCATTTCTTTTACTTCATGTTGGGATATTCTACCCATTATAGCAAGTATTCTATTTGTATTAGCTTTCATATCTAAGAACTTTGTCTTGAGACTACTAAATCTATTGTCAGCGGCATTATGGATTCCTTATAATTTCCATTTTGGTCAATATGTAGGCATAGTTTCCTGTACAGTATTTACTATCATGAATTTGATAGCTATAATAAGACTAGACATACTAGAAAACAAAAAGTCTACTTAAGACATTTATAATAATTAAAAGTATAGATAAATAGTACTAAACCCATGAAAATGATATAATATGAAAAGAAGAGGTGAAATAATGAAAGAGTTATTCTTTATCACAAGCAATCAAAAGAAAATTAACAACGCTAAACACGCCTTAGAACCTCTTGGATATCAAGTAAACATAATTAAAATGGACACTCCAGAAATACAAGCAGATGACGAATCTGAGGTTGCTAAGTATTCTGCAAAATGGGCCGCTAATAAATTACAAAAAAACATAATAGTAAATGATATGGGATTTTATGTAAACGCCCTTAATGGGTTCCCAGGAGTATACTCAAAATATGTATATAATACAATCGGTTTAAAAGGTATGTTAGATTTATTAAAGGATGCCAAAGATAGATCCGCTTATTTTAAAATGACTCTAGCCTATTGTGAACCAAACCAAGAACCAGTATATTTCGAAGTAACCACCAAAGGAACAATAGCTAAAGAAATACCAGAAGTATTAGATGTTGATTGGGATAGTATATTTATAAATGATAAAGACCCTATAACCAACGAATACAAAACTAAAGCAGAATGGTACTACTGGAGTGAAAAAATATATACAGACCTAGCAAACTATCTAAAATCCAATCAAAAATAATCGTAATAACAATTACGATTATTTATTTTCACAAAATTCAAATAAGTCTTCATGAGTATACTTTTTATTCTTAGTAACATAGTATGTTTTATCACACTTAATTACGTCATAGAAAAGGTTATCATAATATAATAATTCAATATCACTACCTAGATATAATGTACTTTCCCTAAACCTCGGAGCCATATTATTCATTTTAACATTAACATAATCCGTAAAGTATAAAATGCTTAAAGATCCCAAGAATATAACTAATATTAATAATAGTCTTTTCCATAACTTCATCTTAATAGTAAACTTAGATATTCCTATTACAAATATTATTATACCAAATACTGAATATATAGACCCCCAACTACTTTCACTAGGAAATATCATAATAGCCGAAATAGATATAAATAAGCCAAATATTATAAGTATTAAACCTATTGTATTACTATACTTATTAATTCTTTTAGTTGAATAATCTATGGTATTTACGATATTCTCTTCAAACTTATTTTGATAGTTATCAAGGCTTATTTTTTCTCCACTCAACAAATCATTAATAGTTATACCCAATTCATCACACAGAGGCTTAAAAAGAGCTAAATCCGGCATGTTTCTACCATTTTCCCAATTACCTATCGATTTATCAGTGACGCCCAGTTTTTCGGCCAATTCTAACTGGGTCATCTTTTTTTCTTTACGGCACTTAGCAATATACTTTCCTATTTTTTCTTGATTCATCAATTTTTCTCCCTTTCATAAGCAAATTATA
The DNA here is from genome assembly GCA_947303405.1 of uncultured Mycoplasmatota bacterium. Classification (GTDB taxonomy): domain Bacteria; phylum Bacillota_I; class Bacilli_A; order RF39; family UBA660; genus Coprovivens. Next base: position 6,743 of record CAMYYH010000010.1, on the reverse strand, counting down.
CCTAGGCATCTAAACAAAAGACAGGAAACATTTCTAGAGTCATTAAATACCCCAAACTAGAAATAATATTTCTACACATATTAATTATACTATAAAACAACTATTCCTCCTTTAATTTATATTAATAATAATATATAATTTCTATAGAAGGAGGATATATGAAAAAAACAGGAGATTCTTTTAAAGGAATACTAGGAGGAATAGTATTCATAATTATAGGTATTGGTTTACTATGGTGGAATGAAGGCAACAATGTTAAAAATCTAAAAACAACTTCTGAAATAGAAAAAGTATATGTAGATGTTAAAAGCGATAAAGTAGATTCTAAATACGAAGGAAAAGCAATTGCTACATCAGGGAAAATATTTAATGAAGAAGAATTAATAGATGAATTATTCAATGTTACTATAAAAACCCCACTTTTAGTACGAACTGTAGAAGTATACCAATGGGAAGAAAAAGAATACGACGATGAAGGCGTAACAAGATACTCATATGATAAAACATGGTCAAATACCTTAATTGATTCAAAAGACTTTAACGAATCAGGTCATGATAATCCGAGTGAAAAAAAATATGAAGACAAAACTTTCACAGCCAAAGATGTAAAAGTTGGAGCATTCTCATTAACAACTAAGCAAATAGAAATGCTAAGTACTAAGGCTAGTATTGATAATTTTGATCAAGATACTATTGATAAACTAAAACTAAAAATAGATGGTAAATACATTACAAATTCTGAAAATCTAGAAAAACCATCTATTGGCGATATTAGAATATCATTCAGTTATAATAATTCAACCGAAATAAGTGTCTTGGCTGTTCAAAAAGGCAATACATTTGCCCCATACACATCTTCATCAGGGAAAAACATTAATGTTATTAAAGACGGTATTCATGCCGGAAAAGAAATGATAGAAAATATCAAATCTAGTAATAAAACATTAAAATGGATTTTAAGAATTGCCGGTACAGTAATATGTATGATTGGCTTCAGTGTAATCCTTGGACCTATAAGTACAATTGCTAACTTTGTTCCTATATTAGGAGGTATAGTTGGCGCAGCCGTAGGTTTAATATCATTTATACTTGGATTATGTCTAAGCTTAATAGTAATCGCTATTGCTTGGATTAGATTTAGACCAATTTTAGGTATTATCCTACTAGTAATTGCCGGCTCTTTAATTACCTTCCTAGTTCAAAAAGGAAAAAAGAAGAAAAAAGAAACAATTCAAGATGTAGAAGCAGAAAAAGAAAAATAATGAAGAATAAAAAAAATACTAACCGCTGTTAGTATTTTTTATTTTATACATCTCCGTTAGTTGGATTATTATTCATATTTGAATTAGTTGTTGCGGCAGCCCCATTATCTCCAAATTGACTAATAAAGTTCACTACTTTATTAACATATCCAGAGATATACTTATCAACAACATATCCCTTCTTATTAGCACCTACTAATAAAGAAGTAATAAAGAAGAATGAAGCAAGTGCTATTAAGAATCCAATTACACTATTACCTATTTCAAAAACATCCATAATTGGGTTAACTACATATAATTTAAGCTTGTAAAAACTCAATTGTTTACCAGGATCCAAATAATAATTAAGAATTCCCACTAGTTTTTCTAATATACTTGGTATTAATCTAGAAGCATCATAAATTAATCCCCACAACATTTGAACCAACTTAATTCCAATTGTAAATGATATTAAACTAACTGCTAAATTTCTAATTTTATCTCCCATATCTCCAAATATAAACAATAATGCTCCCACTATCAACATTGCTTGCCATCCAGCAAAGAATGACGCCACCAATAAAAGAGCCGCTACAGTGTTACTAATTTTGTACTTATTCATATAATCTCCTACTTTCTTACGACAATTATAACACACAACAGCAATTAAAAAAACATTATTTTAAAAAGTAACAAAAAGCATAGTCATCGACTATGCATATTTATTATTCATATTCCTCAGCATCATTTTCTTCATCAAGGATATCATTTTGTTTAAATACCGTATCTAATTTCTTTTCTATTTGAATCTTAGAAAAAGGTTTAGCTATATAATCAACAAATCCTTCACTTTCATATCTTTGTTCAGCACCATCCCCAGCATCAGCAGTAAGGGCTATAACAGGAGTCTTAAACCCATCTATACTTTTAAGTCTCTTAAGCGTTTCAACTCCACTCATACCCGGCATCATTATATCCATAAATATAGCATCATATTCAATATCATTCGACACCAAATCTATACATTCAGCCCCATTATGGCACTCTTCAATAATTAAATCGGATTGTTCAAGAATTCTTCTTAAAACTTTAATGTTTAATAAATTATCATCAACAATAAGAACCCTTTTATATCCGTATCCTTCATCTTCATAACTAATTTGTTCAAGCTTTAGCCTTTGAGTCCTTGTTAAATCCGGTTCCTCCATTAAACTAATATTTTGTTTAACACTAAATACAAAAGTAGAGCCTTCTCCATAAACACTTTCTACTCTTATACTACCACCCATTAAGTCAGCCAAACTCTTACTAATAGCTAACCCTAATCCAGTTCCTTCCTCAGAGGTATCTCTTTCAATATTAAGTCTATCTATCTTAGCAAATAATTTGTCTATATCTTCTTGCTTCATCCCTCTACCAGTATCTTTAACACTAATAACTAAATTACAAACACCATTATCATTAGTACAAGATACATCAAACCAAATATCTCCACCATCTGTATACTTAATCGCATTATTAAGCAAATTATCTACTATTTCTTCGATATGACCTTTATCTCCATTAAGCTCATATGGCAAATCAGAAGCAATATTAGTATGAAGATTAATAGGTTTATCTTCAATATTTAATTCATTAATTTTAGCCAACTCTTCAAATATCTTTCTAGGATTATATGAAGTATTAACAACTTCCATTTCATTGCTCTCTATTTTACTAAAATCAATTATATTCTCCATTAATTCCAACAATTTCTTAGATGTTGTTACTAAATCCTCAGCATCTTCTCTTATCTCTTCAGGTATGCTTTCATACCCACTTATATCTTCAGATAAACCAACTATTGTATTTAATAGGGTTCTAACCTCATGCGACATACTAGACAAAAACTCAATATTAACCAATTTATCTCCCATTAAATTCACCTCTCCATCATCATCACTCTAGCTGAATTATCCCATATTTTACCCTCTTCTTCAAGAGCTTTTTAAAAACAAAAAGCTACCAAAGTAGCATAGTTTATTCTTTGTGTGTCAATTGTATTCCACCATCCTTGCCACCATAAGAAGATTGAACATTAATAGAAAATAAAGGTGGATAATACGTTGGTTCTAAAACGTTAAAGACATTCTCCCTCTCTATGTAAAACTCGGGGCAATTAGATTTGCAATAGACCAGCTGTGTAAGTCTTACGACTTTAAATCCTTGTGCAATTAAATCCGCAAAATCTCTCTCCGGAAAAAATGACGAAGTGACAATAATTTTTTGACTGCCACTATATCCTTTAATATTGTACCTTAATACTCTAACCAAGAATTCGGTAGCAACATCTCCCCATGTATTGATATCAAACAAAGCGCATTCCATAGCATATTTTGCCGAGCTAACTTCTTCTTTATATCTAGGTTTAATTCCTTTGGCCCAATCACTCATAGATTTTAAACAACTCACCACAACATTAATCGCATCAATATATTTATGTTTATATGAAAGTTTAAAAGTCAAAACGTCTTCTTCTCTTAAATAGTCCATATCTCCTAATATATAAAAGCTCATAGAAACATCTTCCAAAAACCACAATGACTGAATTGATATAAAAAATTCTTAAATTTAATCATGGTTTCATCGCTTCTAATAATTTCGTCATATAGTTCCAATAACGACTGAATTTTATGAGCACTTATCTGATCTCTATATTCGGATGCACCACGTTTTAAATAAAAATTAATCGCTCTCATAGGATCACATCTGCCGTGCTCAATATTTAATACACTAGTACTCATACATATAACTCCTTTAAACAAATATATTCTAACCCTATTATTATGTATAGTAAAGCCTTTATTAACGGGTATATTGCATAAAAAGCCCCCGAAATAGACCAATTAATCTATATGTGTTATAATCTCCCTAGGATGTGATACTAATGAATCTATATGAAAGTAAAAACTGGATAGTCGTATTTGAGGAATGGTGCCAAGAATTTCCAGGACAATGTATAATATCTTCAACTAAAGAAAGTTTATATGATTTAACAAGCGAAGAATGGATAGAACTGGGAAGTTTAGAAAAAGAATTAGAAAGAATATGTAAAAAGTTATTTAACGCGACTATGTTTAATTTCGCATGTTTAATGAATAATGCATATAAAGATAACGAAAAGCCCCATGTACATTTTCACTTTATACCAAGATACAAAGATGAATTAAAAATTTTTAACAAAGTATATAAAGATAGACATTTTGGTTATAATTTTTGGAAATGGGCACTTAGTAAATTTAAAAGCCAAAAAGACATTTTCACAAAAGATGAACACATTAAAATATATGAAAAGATGAAAGAAGAGTTTAAATATCAAAAAAAACACTAACTTAATTGTTAGTATTTTAGTATTCTTTATGACACGATAATCATAGGGGTTTAAACCTTTTACAATATTACTTTGATATAATCTTTTAATAATATCACTTTATTTCAAAGATTTTATAATCTCTGTTTTCTAGCTCTTTAAAGTCAACTTTTTCATCGCTAAATTTCCAATCAATTTGATAATCAGGCAGTAATTTAGTTTTAATAGGGTAGATTCTAGGAATTAAGATAACTGCTTCAAAATTATTTAATAGTTTTAAATCTTCAACAGTAATTAATGACTCAATTCCTTTATCTGTTTGCTGATTTCCACATAATTTAGATATGTCTTCTAATGTTTCAGTATCATTTGCTAGTAAATAAACGATGTTCCCAAACACTATTTTTAATATTTCTGTCTCTTCTTTACCATAATTATTTCTTAATTCTAACAAACTTCTAATAAATATACTAAATTTAATATTTAAACTTCTTGCAAGTGTAAGCATATTATCGAAATCCTTAATAGGAATTAAGTTTTCAAAATCATCTATTACAAAGTTTAATCTACGAGTATTATCATTGTTATTTGTTGCAGCATAATAACATTCTTCAATTATTAGAGGAATTAATCTTCTAGAAGTTGATTTGTTATTACTTATTATAAATAATGCAGTTTTATCTTTTTGAATGTTTTTTATATCAAAATTAGATGTTGATAACATTTTTAATAAAGTTTCCCTTGACACAAATAACCTCATATTTTGAATAAATACTGATAGGATACTACCTTTTGTTTCATTTGGTGCTAATATAATATTTGAAAGATTAATGTATGTTGGAGAAGTCTTATCATATTTTTTAACTTCTTCTGATAATTTATCAAATTCTGATACTAGATTTAATAAACTACTAATATTCACTTCTTCTTCATTTGCATTGTCAAATAGATATAGCGCAAGTCCTATGAATAATGATGTTGTTGAATTGTTCCAAAACGGATCAATGCTAGCATTAAATATTTCATTACAACAGAAATAGTAACCAACATTCTCTAATAATTCTATTGCTTTATCTTTTTGACCATTCTTATATAATTCATAAGGTAAACTCAATGGATTATAATTATTGCCAAGAGTAGGATTATCTAAATTGATTACAATAGTATTGTAATTTTGCTTTTTTAGTTCTCCTGATAAAGTATCATAAATTTCTCCTTTTACATCATGAACTACAAATGATTCTTGTGCCTTAATTGCAAGTCTTAATTGTGGTAACAATATTGATTGAGTCTTGCCACTACCTGTTGAACCAATAACCATTGTATGAGCTTCATCATCTTTAATATAAAGACTATTATCGTCATACATCATTGGTATTCCTGATTTTTTAATTTCAGAATCATAACTGACTGGAGTTAGTTTGGATTTTAATTCTTCAACTGTTGCCCACCTTGAATATGCCATGCATATCGCTTCCTTTCAATAGCATTATAGCATTTCTATTTTTATAAACTTAAACAAAAATGACTTTTACATAAAATGTGATATACTACTAAATATGTGGGTGATACTATGTTTTCTAACGATTTAGTTTGTAACATAATTGAGTATTTAAATAATAACATAAATAAAGAAATAACTATTGATGAATTAAGTTTGCTATTTTACTTTGATAAAGCATACATAATGAGAAGATTTAAGAAAGAACTAAATATATCTATACATGAATATATCAATACAATGAGAATATATAATAGTTTGAAGTATTTTAAAGACGATAATTATATATTAAGTATTGCCTTTAAAAATGGCTTTAATTCATTAGAATACTTTTCGGAAGTGTTTAAAAAGAATATGGGAGTTAGTCCCAATATTTATAAAAAGTATACGAATTATAATAATATTACTGATAAAGAACAAGAAAAAATCTTAGATAATTTATCTAGAATTATTAACATCAAAACTAATGTTTTAAACTATTTAAATCATAGAAAACCTATTATCAGTAACTATGTTAAGAAGTTTAAACTTAAGTAGAATTATCGTTGTTAGTAACTTTACAGAAAAATGTATCATTATAAAAAAACACTAACTAAATTGAAATGCACCCCATAGAGTAGACATATTAAAAAACACATAATTATAAACTATG
>CAMYYH010000009.1 GCA_947303405.1 uncultured Mycoplasmatota bacterium | reverse complement strand
TATAACTATTGCTTCATTATTTGTATTAATCTTACTAATCACATCATTTACTTTAACTAAAGAAATACTATTATACATAGTATAAAGATTATCATATATTCTATTATAGTATATTATTGAATATCCTATTTCACGATTCACTCTAGAAATATAATCATAATCATTTATTAAATTAGCAATATGTACCCTTTTATTTCTTTCAAGATCCATCTTAGTAACTTTAATATCCTTCATCTTCTTAGCAAAGGCTTCTTTAACATCTTCAATTCTATTACTATATACACTAAATCTAATAGTTACTACATCATCTAAAACAATACAATTAAAACTCATAAAAGATATTAACTCTTCTTTCTCTAACATCTCTCTAAAATCCGATGTAATACCAAAGTTACTATTAAGAATAACATAGAAAATCGAATCCAATTCTTTATCATCGTAATTAGCAAAATCTTTTCTATCTAATTTATAACCAATTTCTATTCTCGGAATCTCTACTTGCTTATCATTTATTACTTTATACTTTTCTTTTACTTCCAATGGTTCTTTTTCTTTTATAATTTCTACTTTATTATTAGAAAAACTCTTGTTCTTTTGATTATCTTTAATAATCTTTATAGCTTCTTCCGGCTTAAAATTACCAGTTATTACAACAAACATATTATCCGGACGATAAAAATTACTATGTACTAAGTTTACTTCGTCTAAAGTAATACCCCTTACATCATCTTCTGTTCCTAATATTGGTACGCTATATTTATATTTTTGATATAAAGCTTTATTAGCTTCATAGTATAATTTTGTATCAACATTATTGGCAGAACGTCTTACTTCTTCAACAATTATACCTTTTTCTTTTTCTATATTTTTTTTGGTAAAAAAACCTTTTTGAACATAATCTAGTAATAGATTTAAATTCTTTTTAAAACGGCAATTAGACTCCACCCAATAAGTTGTTTGTTCAAAAGAAGTAAAAGCGTTAATAGTGGATCCAAGATCACTAAACAATTCATGAGCAGTAGTATTATCATCAATATTAAAGTTTGCATGTTCTAAGAAATGAGCTATTCCATCACTAACTCTATGATATTCCCCATTAATCTTGAACTCAGTATGAATAGAGCCATATTTAGCAGTAAAACTCATTACAAAATCCTTAGCATTTTTATTTACTAGCATATATACAGAAAGACCATTATCTATGACTTCATAATACAATACTTGGTCAATATGTTTTAATTTAATTTCCTTCATCTTGATCCTCCCCAACTAATAAATAAGTCATATTCTTTTTTAGTTGTTTAGCTACTCTCATAACATCTTCTTTAGTAACCGTCTTATATAGCTTTATTCTTTCTTCAACATCATACCCATCATATAAATCAACCATAACATAGTTATAAATGATTCTCTCACACGTACTCTTTAATCTTTTAGCATTAATTATTTGACTTTTTATCGCATCTTCAACATCCTTATCGCTAAATCGGCCTTGTACCATTTCTTCCAAACATTCATCTATTAGCTTTAGACATAATTCTTTATCTTTTTTATTAATACCAGTATAAATACATATATACCTATCAAGAGAATAATAATAAGAATAAATACTATAACATAAAGAATGTTCTTCTCTTACCCTTTTATACAATTTAGAACTCAATCCACCAGTAGATAAAATATTATTATAGATTCCAAAAACAATTTTCCTATCCCTCTTATCTAAAAGATCAACATTATAATAAACTAATAAAGTATCTTGTTTAAAAGGTCCACCATTAGAAACATCTAAAACTTTATCTCTTTTTTCATTATTAACATAAACATCTAAATCAAACTTATGTCCTTTAAAATTATTAAAATAATTATCTATTATAGATACTACTGATTTATCAATATTACCAGCAATATATATTATGCATTCACTATTATTAATCAAATCTCTATAAGCTTTAACTACATCTTCATTTTTTACTTCTAATAAATCTTCTAATAATCCATCTCCAGGATAACCTGTCATAGTATTACCAGCAAATAATTTTAAAGATTCAATCCCAGCAACATAAGTAGAGTTTTCCTTACTTCCTACTAAATAATCTACATATTTCTTCTTACATACCTTAAATGCATCTTGATCAAACAAATCATTTTTTATATTTGGATTAAATAATACTTCCATTAACATTGTTACTAGCTCTTCATCCATTTTATCATCACAATATTTAGGGTTTAAGAAAGTAGCGGTTAAACTATTTATAATAACATTTCCATTTTTAGTTACTCCACCACTTATATATGCATCATATAAATATTCTAACTCTCTTTGAAATAATATTTTACTAGGATATTTATTAGTACTATAAGTTAAACAATCCATTAATAAACTATTTGCTACTATTTCTTTTTTCTCTATTTTTCTTTTAAAATATATACTTATTTGACAATTTTTAAATTTATTCGTTTTAATAAAATTAATTGTGTAATTATTTCTCTTTATTATTTCTCTTTTCATAATACACCCCGCAATTTATTATATAAAAAAAATAATAGTATTTCTACTACTACTTTTCATATTCATTATGTATAACACTAATATTATATACTTTATCTGATATCTTACCCGGCTTATTTGTATACTTATATAAATCTCCATACATCTTAGAACTACTATAATTTTTAATATAGTATAATACCTTATCACTTACATATTGATACTTAGTAATATCGTCATCTATTAACCTAGGTTTACCACCATTAGAATAGTATAATGATCCACTCTTACCAGAATAATTCTTATAATAATAGAATTTAGTCCCATCATTATTAATCTTTATATTAGTTCCGATTACATCAGTATCTATTTTTTTAGCCTTGTAAGAATTAGTTAAGTATAAAGTACCTAAGCCCTTCTTAGTCGCATCAGCCAAGAAAACATATCCCGACTTAGTTTTTTTGAAAGATAAGGCTTCAACATCTCTCATAACCGTTCTATTCTTACCTACTTTAGATCCACTAATCCTAACAAACATTAAATCATTATCTTTATTAACGTAGTATACTGCTTTATTATTATTAATATATACATAGTTAATATTTTTCTTTAATTCATCCTCTATAATTCTAGGTTCTTTAGTCCCTTTTTGAAAATATAAAGTATACGTTTTATCATATTTGCTATATACAACCTCATTATTAACTATATCTACATTAGCTATGTCATAGATATCATTAGTAACTTTATTACTCTTACTTCCATCATAATAATACAAAGTATTATCTATAGTAAGATAATAAAAACTCAAAGTATCTTCATCGCCATAATAGACACTAACATCCTCATCTATTTTTACTAACTCTTCAGTATTAATATTGTATAATTTCAAAGCCTTCTCAGCATCAATATATATAAGATATTTCTTTTCTAATAACTTAATATCTTTACCATATCTCTTCTCTATCTTAGTTACTTCATCTTTCTTAACTTTCAAACTTCTCTTATATAATATATTATCCTTTTGATAAATAACATAATCATCCGTTAATAGTTTAACTCCATCTATATCAGATACTATCTTCTCATTCTTATTATAATTATATACATATAAATTATCATCTTCATCTACAGATACTACATATTTATCATCAGGTGAAAAATAGTATTTCTTAACATTACCCAATACTTTTTCTAATTTATCTTTCCTATTAGCTTTATAAACATATAAAGAAGAATTCTTCATAAATAATACATACTTATCAGTATTATTTGCATACAATATATCACTAACACTATCTTCTTTAGACAATTCAATCTTCTTTTCTTTCTTATTAAGAAGAACTAATCCCCCACCACTCTTATTATAAACAATTGGATAATTAACAACACTTTTTCTAAAGAAGATACTCTTAAATATAAGAATAACAAGTAATACTAATAAAATACATACAAATATTTTAAAACTAGCGAACAAGCCCTTTAAATTACTCTTATTTAATTCAAACTTTTTAAAAATGTTTTCTTTACTATTCTTTGCCATATGTACTTAACTCCTCTATTAAAATTATAGTTCATTATTAATAATACTTCAACGATTTTTACTAATACAAATCTTATACTCTCTAATTATATAATCATCTGTCATCCCAGCAATATAGTCTATTACTTTTCTCTCATCGCTAGTATTTTTAATATATTCATCATTCATCTTACTCAAGAAAACCTCATAAATATGAGAATCTTCATTCTTAGCCTTTACATTTTTTAATGTATCATTAAAAACAGTATTAAATACTTCTTTATAAAAATCCAACATCTCAGAACTATTAGCCTTAACATATATATGTTCATAATTAAACTTTTTAAAAGCTTTAAGTGCTCCAAACACCTCATCACTCATTTTTATATAATCTTTATCTAAACTATTAGTTAAAATATCATCTATAATAGTATCTATTATCTCTCCATTAGTACTTCCTAATACATTTCTTATTTCCATAGGAATATCTTCCGTTTTAATTATACCTAATCTAATAGCGTCTTCTATATCCCTACCTATATAAGCAATAATATCACTAATTCTTACTACGCAACCTTCTAATGTCATAGGTACTAATTTTTTAACGGCATCCTTTTCTTTATAAGTATTCATATACTCTTTCATAAAAGAATCTTTATCCTTTTTTATCGGTCTATATTCTTTTAATTCCAATTCTCCATTATGACACATTATAGCATCTAATACTTGTAGAGTTAAATTACACCCAGCTCCATAGTTTTCTAATACCATTAATTGTCTAACACTTTCTATATTATGATTAAAATACCCTTCATTAACTCTAAGGCTAATATCATTTAAAATGCTTTCTCCTGTATGTCCGAATGGTACATGGCCAATATCATGTCCCAAAGCAGCCGCTTCAATTAAATCTTCATTAAGTCCCAAAGCTCTCCCTATAGTTCTAGCTACTTTCGAAACCATTTGGACATGTGTCATTCTCTTAGTAATATGATCACTCTCATTAAAAGAGAATACCTGTGTCTTATCCATATATCTCATATATGATAAAGAATAGATAATTCTATCTATATCTCTAAAGAAAGATGGCCTTATATCTTCTTTTAATTCTTTAAATCTAATAGCTTCGTCATCCCTAGTCGCATACTTAGATAAATAATTATTCTTACATTCCATATTCTTCTTTATTCTTATTATATCCATAACTATTCTCCTATAAACATACTAACTTTAATATATCATCTCATCATAAGAAAAAAAAGAATTATATCACTATAATTCTATAAATATTTCTTAAAGTTTTTAAACTCGCTACCTATTTCTAAATCAGTTTCAGCAAGTTCTTTAAACAATTCTTTTTGTTTTCTATCTAATTTATTAGGTATTATTACATCTAATACAACATACATATCTCCATATCTTGAAGAAGAAGGGCTTTTAACACCTTTACCTTTCATTCTTAGTTGCTCTCCCGGTTGACTACCAGCATCTATATCTAATACAACACTACCCTTTAAGGTAGGTACTTCTTTCTTACAACCTAACACAGCTTCTGTAACAGTTAATGGAACATCCACATATATATCATTTCCTTTTCTTTCAAATAAAGGATGCTCTTTAACACTAAATTCAATATAGATATCTCCATTAGGACCCCCATTATATCCAGCGGCTCCCTTACCAGAGATACGTAATTGATGACCATTATCTACTCCTTCTGGTACTTCTATCTCTATTTCCTTATTCTTAATTACATGTCCTTGTCCATTACATTTCTTACAAGTATTCTTATAAGACCTACCTTTACCATTACAATTAGGACAAGTAGTCTCACTTTGAAATACACCAAACATCGTTCTTTGCTGTTGAATTACTCTACCACTACCTCCACAAGTAGAACAAGTAACTTCACCTTCTCCACCTTTACCAGAACAAGCATCACATTCAGAATCCAAATCAATAGATATCGTCTTCTTACATCCAAAAACTGCTTCTTCAAAAGATAATTTAATCTTAACTAGAGAATCCTTACCTTTAGTAGGCCTATTACGTGAGGAACTACGTCTAGAAGCTCCACCAAACATACCGCCCCCAAAGATATCATCAAATATACTTCCTAGGTCAATATCATCAGCTGAGAAGCCTCCAAATCCATTAAAGCCTCCAAATCCAGCTCCACCGGTCCCATCAAATGCCGCATGCCCAAATTGATCATATTGTTTCCTTTTCTGTTCATCCGATAAAACTGCATATGCCTCGCCTAACTCTTTAAACTTAGCTTCATCTCCTGTTTCTTTATTATCAGGATGATACTTTTTAGCCAGTTTACGAAAGGCACTCTTAATCTCATCAGTTGAAGCCCCTTTAGATAAACCTAATACTTCATAATAATCTTTTTTTGCCATATTTATTCTTCACTTCCTGAAATAGTAATATTATCTACCAGCATAGAAGGAGACGAAGAAGCAATACCAAATTCCTCTAAATCACTTCCTACCTCGATAACATTATTCAATAATTCTATAATATTTGTTGATAAAAGAATCATATTTAAAGCTTTAACAACTTTACCATCTTTAACTAATTTACCTTCTGCCTGTAAGGAAATATCCCCAGTAACATGGTTAATACCCGCATGTAGTCCTTGAATACTGTCAATAATTATACCATTATCAAGTTTTTCTAGTAGCTCATCAAAAGAGCATTTACCACATTCAAGATGTAAATTGTTTAATAATCCTGAATTCCCAGTAGGTTTATCCCCACATTTATAGGCATATTCTAGATTATTTAAAGGTAATTTGAATACTCCCTTATCAACAATAATCTTATTATAAGTTAAAGTGCCTTCACGATCAAAATGCTTATTCACCACAAACTTATCATTAACAGGTTCTTCTAAGATAGTAACCTTATCAGAGAATACTTTTTTACCAACCTTATCCTTTAGAAGAGATACCTTCATATATATCTGTTTAGAATAGAACATATCACTCATAGTATACAATAAATCATTAACTACATTGTTAGTTAATAAAACTCTATGTTTAGCTGTATTAATAGACGTTGCACTAAATTCCAACTCTAAATCCTTTATTGCTTTTTCAACTTTTTTCTTAAGCTTACCCACATTAAATTCTTTATCATAATATTCTAAATACTTAGTTTTAACAACCCCATTTTTGCTCATACTTATAGAGGAATATAAATCAATCATAGTAGTTGAATCCTGTAAATGATGATTTTCGTTATCAATTACAGTACTCGAATTACTTAGATTTAACCCAAAATAAATGTTTACAATATCTTTATATTGTTCTTTGTATTTACATAAATTAATCAAATCAACTTTAATTTGCTTATAATCAGGTTCAACCCTTTTCTTCTCTTCCGCTTGATAATCATTTTCACACAAAGAATCCACATTATCATTGTCAATAATATCCCCAAACGATTTTATTCTATTGATAATCGTAGGAATATCACTAATATCACTATATTTTAACGATATTTTCCTCTTATTATATAAAGCTTTCAATGAATAAGCTTTATCCCTATTTATATCAAACTTCTTAAGCTTACCATTTAACACTTCAATACTTGTAACATCATAAAGATTGGTTAATACTTCAAGTTCAATATTGTTTTTCTTAGCTTCTTTTATTAACTTAGTTATCACTATCTTCACCTCCAACTAAAATCTTAGATACTTTTATAGTTGGTTCTCCAGTTGTTACAGGTACAGACCCTGAAGAAGCTCCACAAAATCCAACATCATATTTTAAATCATCACTTACCATTTCTACATTATTTAAAATAGATAAAGTGTTACCAATCAAACTTGCACCCTTTACACATTCAGCAATCTTTCCATCTCTTACCATATAAGCAGTTTTACAACTAAAATTAAAGTCACCAGTTTCTGGGTCAACCTGTCCGCCGCCTAATTCTATAGCGTATAGACCAAAATCAATGCTTTTAATCATGTCTTCTATAGTATCATCCATTGGTTGTAAATAGGTATTATTCATCCTCGAAACGGGAGCATATTTATAATTTTCCCTTCTTGACGAACCAGTTAATCCCATATTAAGTTTTCGATTATTTAATTCATCATTTAAATAATTAACAAGTACTCCATCCTTAATTAAAACATTTCTTTGTGTTGAATTTCCTTCATCATCTATTTGCGTTGTCCCCCATAATCCATCTATTGTTCCATCATCGATTATCGTAACTTTATCACTAGCAATTTTCTCACCAATTTTACCACATAAAACACTAGCATTTGTCGCAATAGCTTCGGCTTCCATTGCATGTCCACACGCTTCATGGAATATTACGGCTCCAAATCCAGGTCCAAGTATTACAGGCATCTCTTTACCAACACAATTTCCTGCATATAGTTTATCTAAGCCATATTTAAGCATAGTTTCAATTTCTTTATCAATATTCTTATCTAGTAACTCTAGTCCCTTACATTCACCAAAACTAAACGAAGAATTAGAAGACTTATCACCATCTTTAAAAATAGCATTAACATACATTAATGTAGAATGTCTTTCTTCCGTTTTATTAATTCCTGTATGATTTACTACATTTATTAATTTATCCGTTACTATTAACCTTAAGCCAACTTGCGAAATTCTTTTATCTAGCTTTCTTATTCTTTTATCCAATCTTTGTAAGTAACTCTTAATCTTTTTCTCATCATAGCCATTATTATTAACTTCTTGTGTAAATCTTTCTTCTTTGTTTAATTTTACATCATTGTATATTACTTTACCATTAACATTGCTTTTCAAACTATCGGCAAGACTCAAAATATCATCTTTATCTCTAGAACTAGATGAAGCATAAAATATTTCATCATCTTTAGCAATTCTAAGGCCTACCCCTTCACTCTCACAATAATCAATATTATCTAGTTTAGAATCAAGATAAACATAATTCTTTGATGTTTCCTTTTCTTCGTATACTTCAGCAAAATCAGCACCAGTAGATAGAAGATTATTAAGTATTTCTTCCTTTATTTCCTTCTTCATATTGTTATTCCTTTCGTTTAACTATGTAAAAGTTCTAGTCTCCTAGAACTTCTACATCTCACTAAAACTATTTTTCTTCGTAGTTAGCTTCTTGAATATTATCATCACTAGAACTATCTGTTGAAGTAGCTTCTTCGCTTTGTTTAGCTTTAGCCGCTTCTTCATAAGCCTTAGTAGCTAGAGCCATAGCTTTTTCTTGTAGTTTATCCTTCTTTTCTTTTATATCATCAATGTCATCTTTTTCTAGTGCATCTTTTAAATCTTTAATTAATCCTTCTGCTTCTTCTTTATCAGAATCAGATACTTTATCACCTAAGTCCTTTATAGCTTTTTCAGTTTGGAAAACTAATGAATCAGCTTCATTTCTTAACTCGGCTTGTTCTTTACGTTTTTCATCTGCTTCCTTATTAGCTTCAGCTTCTTTAACCATCTTGTCAATCTCTTCATCAGTTAGATTAGTAGATGAAGTAATTGTAATACTTTGTTCTTTTCCTGTTCCTAAATCTTTAGCAGAAACATTAACTATACCATTGGCATCAATATCAAACTTAACTTCAATTTGTGGAATTCCACGTGGTGCAGGAGGTATACCTGTTAATTGGAAATGTCCTAAAGTTTTATTTCCATCAACCATTTGTCTTTCCCCTTGTAGGATATGAATATCTACAGCTGGTTGATTATCAGCAGCTGTACTAAATACTTGACTCTTACTAGTAGGTATTGTTGTATTTTTAGGTATTAATACAGTCATTATATTACCTAATGTTTCAATACCTAGCGATAATGGTGTAACGTCTAGTAATACTAAATCATTTACTTCTCCAGTTAATACACCACCTTGAATAGCAGCACCCATTGCTACACACTCATCTGGATTAACTCCCTTAGAAGGGTCTTGTCCCAATTCTTTCTTAACCAATTCTTGGATATAAGGAATACGTGTAGAACCACCAACTAATAATACTTTATTAATATCACTTGGTTTTAACTTAGCATCTTTTAATGCTGTTTTAACAGGTCCTAAAGTACTTTCAAATAAATCCATATTCAATTCTTCAAACTTACTTCTTGTTAATGATACTTCTAAGTGTAATGGTCCTGCATCATTCTGAGCAATAAACGGAATACTAATTTGAGCTGTAGTCATTCCTGACAAGTCTTTCTTAGCCTTTTCAGCAGCATCTTTAATACGTTGCATTGCCATTTTATCTTTAGATAAATCTACGCCATTATCTTTCTTAAACTCAGATACTAAATAATCCATAATTCTTTGATCGAAATCATCTCCACCTAAATGGTTATTACCACTTGTAGATTTAACTTCAAATATGCCATCACCTAATTCAAGTATTGATACATCAAATGTACCTCCACCTAAATCATATACTAATACTGTATGAGTATTATCTTGTTTATCAATACCATAAGCAAGTGCTGCAGCGGTTGGTTCATTAATAATACGTTTAACATCCAAGCCAGCTATCTTACCAGCATTCTTAGTAGCTTGTCTTTGTGAATCGTTGAAATAAGCTGGAACAGTAATAACAGCTTCTGTTACTTTTTCTCCTAAATATGCCTCAGCATCTGCTTTTAATTTCATCAAAATCTTAGCAGATATCTCTTCTGGAGTATATTTCTTTCCATCTATTTCTACTTTTTCTTTAGTACCCATCTTTCTTTTAATAGAAGATACTGTATTATCAACATTAGTTACTGCCTGTCTTTTTGCAGTCTCACCAACTAATTCTTCTCCATCTTTTTTAATTGCTACAACTGAAGGTGTAGTTCTATTTCCTTCTGGATTAGGTATAACATGTGCTTCTCCACCTTCTAATACAGCAACACATGAATTTGTAGTACCTAAATCAATTCCTATTATCTTTCCCATATTTATTTCCTTCTTTCTTATTTACTTACTTTAACCATAGCATGTCTAATAACTTTGCCTTTATATGTATAACCCTTTTGCAATACATCTATAACCATATTAGGTTCAACGCCCTCAACTTCTTCAACCAAAACAGCCTCCATCGTATTTGGATCAAATGGTTGGTGTAAAGCATCTATTACCTCAACTTCATATGATTTTAAAACATCGCTTAAGTTACCATATATCATCTTAAATCCACTCAAAAATTTACTCACTTCGTCAAGTAGATTGGCATCGTCCATACCAATGGCTCTTTCAAAATTATCTAACGTAGGTAACAATTTTTTAATTAAGTCTTCTCCCTCGTATTTAAGCATGTTTTGCATTTTTTCTTCGTTTCTACGCATCATATTTTGCATTTCTGCACTAATACGTAATACTTTATCATTTAATGCTTGATTATCTTCTTTAAGCTTTTTATTCTCTTGCTCTAATTTTATTTTTGCTGGATCCTCTTTTTTATTAGTAAAGAATCCTTTCTTATCCCCTTTATTATTCTTGTTATTCTTATTGTCTTTTTGACTATTATTATCTTTTGGAACCTCTTGCTTTACTTCTTGTTTAATTGGTTCTTCAACTTTTTCTTTATCTTTATCCATTTCATCACTCGTTCTTTCTCTTATCTAATTCATTATTAATATACTCTAATAAGGCAAATACCTTATCATATTCCATTCTCTTTGGACCAACTATAGCAATAGTTCCTTCTTCACCATTTAAACTATAATGAGTCTTAACAACCGTAACATTCGGATCGAACTTATTCTCATCGCCAATATATACATTAATTCCCTCGTCATTACTTTCAATACTTTGTATCAACGATTCATCCTCAAACTTACCAATGATTCTCTTTATTTCTTCAACATCATCATATTCTGGTTGCATTAACATATTACTTTTACCTGAGAAAAAGATATTAGTACTATTCTTTGTAAAATCACTAAAGGCATCATAGAATATTTCATATACTGCTTCATACTGTTTAATTCTCTTGCTAATAATAGGTTTTATTTCAAATTCTAACCTCTCAGACACTTCATCAATGGGTGTCCCTATTAGCATTTTATTGATAATTTCTGAAGTCTTAACTAATTCATCGATTAGTATTGTTTCTGGTATCTTAAATGTTTTGTTTTCAACAATACCCTTATCAGTACAAACAAGCGCAATTACCTGATTATTTTCTAAAGGAACAATACTTACCTGTCGCAAAGCATTCTCTCTAGAACTCTTACCAAGAACAACACTAGTATAATTAGTCATTTCACTAATTATCTGCATACATTCTTGAATGGTGTCACTTATCTGTAACTCTTGATTATGAAAAATAGTTTGTAACTTTAGCATTTCCTCGCCATTTAATTCTTTCGGTTTCATTAGATTTTCTACGTAATATTTATAACCTTTTTCTGAAGGTATTCTACCACTAGAAACATGATTCTTTTCTAAGTAACCATAATGCTCTAATATTGCCATTTCATTTCTTATTGTTGCCGAAGATAGTTTAAACTTATCACAAAGTCCTTTACTACCAACCGGCTTAATAGTTTTTATATAAGTCTCAACTATTTCCTTAAGCAGTTCTTTTTGTCTTTCATCCATAAAATCACCACCACTGGCACTCATTATTGTTCAGTGCTAAAATAATTATAACAAATAATTAGCACTTGTCAATAGAAAATGCTAACAATATGAAAATATTTTCGTTATATATTATTAACGCATAAAATATGATATAATATATACATGATAATTGGTGATTATTATGGCTAAAAAAAGAAGAAAAAGAAAATTAAAGTTAAGGTATGAAGCAGTAAAATTTCTATCTTATTTTATTCTAATATTATGTCTAATAATATATAGTGTTCATGGTAGTATAAAAATTCACAATTTCTACGAATACCGTAAAACAGACGAATACAAAATCTTATCTATGGGATACACAATGGAAGAAACTCAAGACTTTTTAAAAATAATTAATAAAGATATAAAAGAATTTCTTATAAATAATTCTAAAAAAAAGGTCTATTATGACATTATTAAAGAAAAATACTTCTTAAGCAAAAACTATTTAAAATACATAGATTATCAAAAGAATCATGAAGATATAAAACTAGATAAAGTAATAGCTTTAGTAAACGTCCACGCCAGTGACGGATGGTATAGTGAAACTTATAATACCGATCTTTCTAAAAAAGATTTAGTATTAGTAAATAAATTCTACAAACTAGAAGAAGGATACAAAAGAGACGATCTCGTACCTATATCTCTACAATATTCCTACGCCTCTAATAGTGCGGCAGAAGAAGTTGTAAATAGTTTCATTCAAATGCATAAAGAAGTCAAAAGCAAATTAGGAATACACCTAATGGTCAACTCTTCATTTAGATCATATGAAGATCAAGAAGCAATATATAAATCATTTAAAGCCAAAGGTGAAACATACGCTGATTCTTACGCGGCTAGGCCCGGTTTCTCCGAACATCAAACAGGTTTATCAATTGATATAACATCCACAGCCCATCCAACCATAAACGCTTTCAAAGAATCCGAGGAGTACCAATGGTTAAAAGATAACAGTTATAAATATGGTTTTATCTTAAGATATCCTGAAGGTAAAGAAGATATAACTGGATATAACACAGAAAGTTGGCACTTTAGATATGTCGGAAAAAAAGTAGCTGAACAAATATTCAAAGAAGGAATTACCTTTGATGAATATTATGCTTATTATCTAGAATCTTAACTAAAACGATATTACCATACCGTTTCAAACTCTTGACAAAAGAAATTTTGTTAATAGTCTAAAAGAGATATCAATTATGATACCTCTTTTAAATTTATAATCAAACTCGATCTACATATCTTTTAATTAGAACTTCTGGAACACGATTAATCACTAAGCAATCCTCATTGTCCTTTGAAAAACAACACCCCAACTCATGTAAAAAAACCTCAACTTCCGAACTAATTAAACCATTAATACTGTCCTTAGGAGCCTGTTTCAAAGCCTTAATTTCTTGTTCCCTTTTTCTTATAAGCGGGTCATCTTTTAATACTACCTTTGTAGATTTAGCATTTTTTAATACGTCTATAGCTTCTCGAGCATTCAGAATTTTATCTTCTCTATCCTCATAAGAGTATAGTTCTCTAGTATAAATAGAAATAGTTGCAACATTTATTACTCCACTACCAAGCATTTGATTATCAGTAGAGCGATCAAAAAACATACAACTAACAATAGGGATAACACGCTCCTCTATAAGATATACCCAATTGTACTCTATTTTGATCTTCAAGCTTTGTTAAATGGGTATTCCCCACTGCCATCCTGCTATATATATTATTAACTTGATTATATATATTGTACCTAGCTACATCAGGATACAACGTAGTTAATGATAACATAGCTCTCCTTTTATCATAATCATAATTACTAGAAATAACCTCCGTCCTATGGTCAATTAATGACCTAAGATAAGAGCAACATTCCTCTGTCCAAAAACACCCTGCTTCATTTACTCTTTTGAGTAAATCGTCTTTTTTCTTAATTGTCATAATTTTTCCTCCTTTAGACGTACATCCATTATACAACAAAAAAACAAATTGTTACAAAAAACAAAAAAACAAACGAAATCGTTTGCTTTTAATAATCTATTATCAAATCAAAGCGGGCTCCACTTTTATTTCTCGGACTTTTAACCAAATTCTCTTTAGTATAAACATCCTCATCATTTACCTTAACTACTATTTTTTCATTTTCTTGTTGAGCAACAAAACTTCTAATCTGACTATAATCTTTAGAAAATAACTCTTCTATAGCATACGCATCATATACTGTAACATTATTATCATCTCTAATAATTAATAAACCAGCTCCCGGAAATAATACTTCACTTCCATTAGTAAATAGTTTATTACCATGAACATCATATAAATTGTATTTAAAGCCATTCTTAGTTACAACTAATTCACCATCATAAGCATATATACTTTCCTCAAAATCAGTTGAATAAGTAGTACCGGTAGATACATCAACTAATGACCATACATTACTCTTAAAAGTTGCAAATAAGTTTTGATCAGCAACACTCTCATTTTCTGGTAAGAATATACCGATATAATCATATACAGCCTCAGTTACATCACGTATACCATTCTCATCAAAACCTATAATAGCCCATAAACCAGTATTCTCACGCGCTATAAAATAATTAATCTCTGGTTTGTTATAAGTTTTAACAACATCAAATTCTCTCTCTTTAGTATTAGTTGCATAATTGTATAATATTACACCTTTTCTATGTAATGTATCATCGTTTTCATCATCATCATATAAAAGAACATATTGATCATCAAACAAATTTCTCATTTGATAATCATTAGGAACAGAAATAGCTTTCAAATCATAACTATCGTCTTGATATCCATACGCATATCCACACCTTGTATTTTCACATTTATATGTGCCTACTATAGAAGATGATTCATTCATAATATTTAACACACCATCACTAAACTCTTGTTGAATGGGAGTCATCGTATTTTCTTCAGTTTGCATACCTGCATTATCAATAAAACTGATAAAACTCAACACTCCCCCAATTCCACCAAGAATTAAGCAGACAGCACATAGAATAATCATTACTACCAAAGCTAATTTCTTATTCTTTTTCTCTTTGCTTCTTATAGCATCTTCATTCATTTACATCACCAACCCACTATCATTATTCCCCCGAATTATTTTGTTCTTCTCCAGGAGGGGTTTCATTATTTTCTTTCCCATTATTATCATCATTATTAATTGGTTCATTATTATCTTCTGGTTTAGGAGGTTCTTCGTTAGTTTTTTCTTTAACTGTAACATCTTTATAATTAGAACCATCAAATATAGATATAACAAAAGTTCTCACTTTGCCATCAGTACTAACATTAATCTTAAATGATGGCTTATCCGTTCTACAATAAGTAGTAGAACTCAAAGCTACAGGTTCCTTTAACAAAGAATAACCTTCGTATGTATACAGCATCAATTTATTATTACTATCTACTCCGGCATAAAAAGCATCATATATTTGAACATACTTCAAACTAGAATCAATTACATTTCCTGAACTATCTACAACATCATAATTAGTTCCTTTTATTTTAACTAAATCGGCATTATTTGAAAATCCTCTAATCTTATATTTATACTCAGTTCCATTTCCCCCAAGTATAATCCATTTATCATTAGCTTTCTTACCTATAAACCTAGTTCCAACTTTTTCAATATGCCCATATTCAAAAGGATATACCGCCTGTACCTGAGTCTCTGAAATATTAATAATACCATATTGTCCATTCTTATTAACACCTACAACATTAAACTCACCATTAGATAATATCAAAACATTATCATTATTAGGTGTATAAGTATTAACTTGTGTATACTTAGCAATAGCCTTATTATCCACTAAATCATATAATTTTACATTCTTAGCACCATCTTGAACAAACACAAATCTATTATTATATACAGGTATCATACTATGACGATTCTCTTCTCCAACCGCCATCATATCATTATCTTCAAATACAGTATCCAAAGCAGGCATACAACTACTTAAAGACATATTATTATCACTAACATTGTTAACAACATCACACTTATAACTTCCTATTACGTTCCTTTTAGTCTCATCCGAATAATAATAAATAACCCCATTCAAATAACTATATAACTTAAAGTTTTTATTCAAAGTTCCCTCAAGTATACTAATAGAAACATTTTTGTCTTCCTCATACTTTCTATTATATAGCATTACTTCAATCGTAGTCTTTTGAATTTCCTTTTTAAAAGATCTCATGGTTTTTTTCAATTTACCATCTTCACCATACATATAGCCAACAACATAATCATTATTCTTTAATGCAATACCAACTTCATTATACTTAGCACCTTCACCATCATAAATATATAACTTATTATCATCTTTAACTCCGAAGATAAAACCATCTTCAACTGTAATAAAACTATATTTATCAAGAATAACATTATTTTTCAAATCATATACTGAATATTTTTCATTTTCTTTCACTACTATATAACTACTATTATAGTATTTAATCTCTCCAGTAGTAGATATCACATCACTTAGTACTTTTCCTACTTTATTAATAAGAACGTACCCTTTACCAGATTCCCCAATTAATTTATCAGAATCATCTATCATATATAATTTATTATAAGTTGGCGATATCACTATATTTAAAGCTTCTTTAAATTGATATAAACCATACTTACCATTAGTATCCTTTAATATTAAAAATTCATTATTATATGCCTTAGTCTCTTTAAAAGTAGCTTTTTCTTTCTTTTCTTTTAATGAGTATAAAATAATATTGTCCTCTCCCGATACATTATCAAAAATAAATACAAAATCATCATTATATACCGGCATTCTCTCAGTCTTATCTTCACCATTTTCATCAAGTACCCTAGCTACATCTAAGCCGTCACGATAAGTATTAACAGACACATAACAACTGTCCTCATCTTTATTCTTACACTCATAAACACCAAGCTCTTCATCATTACTAGTTAAAATATGCAACTTACCATCTTTATAATAGTAATTATCTACTATATTAATCTTTTCCTCTTCCTTAGGTCTTTTCATTTCTTCTTTAGGCTTACTAGACCCCTTACCTAGTAACAAGACTAATAAAGTAATCAAGAGAGCTAAGATAACAAAGAATAACACTATTACTAGAATCTTCTTCTTTTTGGGCAATTCCTTAAACTTATCAATCAGTGACTTTTTATCTTCTTTTTTGTTATCTGCTTCCTCTTTTAATAATTTTTCAGCCTCATTAATGTTCTTTTCTACTAGAGCTTCTTCGGCGCTTTCCATTGCCGCCTTCTCCTCTTCGCTAATCTCGACTAGATCACTTTCCACTTCTTCAGTTTCCTTTTTCACTTCTTCATCAAGATCTTTATATTTTTCCGCTCTACTCATCACTACGCTATCTTCGTCATCCATATCTTCAGTAAGAATAACTATTGGCTTAGTATCGTCTAAATCGGATTTCTTTTTCATACTCATTACCTCGCTTGCCAACTATGCACATTTTTCATATTATCTATATTTTACCACAATGATTATTCATTGACTACTAGGAAATAAATAATAAATCAATAAAAAGGAAAGCATCCTATTCGCTTTCCTCACTCTTATTGCCTTTTTTTGAACTACTCTTCTTCATATCGCCAAGAATATTATAATGTTCCCTAACTTTGTATTCTAATTCATCGCGAATATCCACATGTTCTTTCAAATAGTTCTTAACATTTTCTTTTCCCTGACCAATCTTCTCACCATTATAAGCATACCAGGCACCACTTTTATCTAGAATACCAATATCTGTAGCAATCTCAATAATATCACTTTCTTTAGATACCCCTGTTCCATACATAATCTCCACTTGAGCTGTCTTAAATGGTGGAGCAACCTTGTTCTTTACAACTTTAACATTAGTCCTATTACCAATTACTTGATCCCCCATTTTAATACTTTCAGCTTTTCTAACTTCTAAGCGAATGGTTGAATAAAACTTCAAAGCTCTACCACCAGGTGTGGTTTCTGGATTACCAAAAATTACCCCTACTTTTTCACGCAACTGATTTATAAATATTGCTGTAGTTTTAGTCTTCATCAAAATACCAGTTATTTTCCTTAATGCTTGACTCATTAATCTCGCTTGTAATCCAACGTGAGAATCTCCCATCTCGCCCTCAATCTCAGCCTGTGGAACCAACGCTGCTACTGAATCGATAACTATTAAATCTATTACTTCACTTCTAATCAAGGCTTCACATATTTCTAAAGCCTGCTCACCAGTATCAGGTTGTGACAATAATAAATTTTCTATATCCACTCCAAGATTTTTAGCATACACCGGATCAAGAGCATGTTCTGCATCAATAAACGCAGCCCTACCACCTTTTTTCTGCACTTCAGCTATCGCATGTAAAGCAAAAGTCGTTTTACCAGAAGATTCAGGGCCATATATTTCAACTATTCTTCCTTTAGGATATCCCCCTACACCTAAAGCTATATCTAAAGCAATGGACCCTGTAGGTGTAGTCTCTATATTCATATGACTATCCGAACCCAATTTCATTATTGACCCTTTACCAAATTGTTTTTCTATATCTAACAATACCTGATTTAATATCTTATCTTCATTCTTTGTATTTTTACCATCATTTACCATATTTATATCCTCCTCGTGTTTCTCACATTTCAATTTTATAATACCATTCATTCTTTTGTCAAGACAATTTTACAAACATTTGTTTTTGAGAACAATTTTACGCAAAAAAAAGAATTTATTGCTAAATTCTCTTTCAAAAGCTAATTATATCTCCGAAAATATTACATCTTTATACGATAAGAAATACTGACATCCTGATACTATACTCATAACAGTAGCAACAAACACAAATAAATAGTCTATTCTTAAACCATTACCAATAAAAGCAAATGGCATATTATAGAAGAATACTAATGTTAAACCAATCATCATACAAATAGTTTTAATCTTACCAGGCCAAGATGCAGCAACAGCACCCTTCTTACTACCAGCAACCATCTTGATTGAATCTACAGCAATATCTCTAGTAATAATTATTACCGGTACAGCAAGTGGTATAAACTTATCATAAGCTAATATAATAAGTACACCATTAACTAATACTTTATCAGCAATCGCATCCATTACTTTTCCAAAATCAGTAACCATATTATACTTTCTAGCGATATATCCATCTAAAAAGTCTGTAACAGATCCAATTAAGAATAAACCACCAGCTATAATATACTTTAAATTAACACTCTCAGTATAAATGTTATATACAGGAAATTCCACTTTCATTTGTTGCCAAGGCAAACATAATAATAATAAAACAATTACAGACACCACTAAACGTACACATGTAATCTTATTAGGCAAATTCATACCTTTCTTCTTATTTTCTTTCATAATTCTTACCACCTATCAACATAATTAACAATATTTGTAGTAGTAGTATTACCAGTAATCTTTTTTACCGCCCAAAATACTACAATTAACACCAATATAGCTACCATTATATATAGTAGCATCATCCATTTACCCCTTTTTTTAACAGAATTAGTATACGGAGAAACTACTCTTTCTTTAGCTTCCTTACCTTCTTCTTTTTTTTGTTCCATCATTGCTTTTTCAATGTCATCTACAGGTATCTTCGAAGTATACTCAAATAAATAATCATTAAAATCGTCAATAATCTTTTTAGGATCTAAACCCAAATATTTAGCATAATTAACTAAGTCATCTTTTAAAACAAAAATGTCTTTAAAACAACCAATATTTCCATTTTCTATATTTTCTAGTATTAGCGGTTTAATCTCCAAATCGGAACTGGCCTCTTCTAAGCTAACCCCAGCACCCTCTCTTGTGGTCCTCAGCAGCTCACCAATTTCATTCAAGATTGCTCACTTTCCTTTCCTAAATAATTAATAACACTTAATAAGCCACGTTCTGTACTCCATACGGAGTGGCAAATATTTATCTACCTATTACTAGGTCCTTTGCATCGTTCAATTCCTAGCAAAGACTCCCCTACCAAATTTGGGTTTCTCACTCGCGGGGTTTACCTCGTTCCACCCTAGGAATTACTTCCTAGACTCGTCTCTTTGGCACTTTTATATCTACTCTAATCCCATAAGGACTATTTCGAAGCCGTCAGTTACACTGCCTAAGGTTATTTTTTCCCTTAGCACGAACACTACAATCATTGCAGACTGTGTGAGCTTGGACTTTCCTCAACACACCCAAAGTATGCCGCATTTGCCTAAGTATTATTACTATTCATCTTTATTATCACCAAAAACAACTTTTTCTAATTGACTCAATCTCCTTAATAGATCAACATTATTAATGGTTCCACTATTTCTGCCATCCTTTTCGGCAGCGGAGATACTATCTTTTAATCTTCTAAGTTCATTTTTTAATCTTAAATTTTCTTCTTTAAGTAGACTTATTTCTCTTTTAGCTTCTTTAATAATGTTATTATACTCATTATAATCTCCCATTATTTCATCCAAAAACTTATCTACTTCTTGAGGTCTATACCCTCTAGCATCAATTTTAAAATCTTTATTAAGTATACCTTCTATAGTTAAAGATATCCTCTCTCCGTACATAGCATTCACCCTTCTTACACAAACATTATAAGTTGTGTAATAGTTTCTTGTCAAGTTAGTACTTGTTCCAGCGATAATACACGATTATAAAGAAGAACGTTGATATTAAGCAAAATTATAGCAATATCCATGATTACTATTTTTATTAATAAACTTCCTAATATCCATTTCTTCGATTTTACATAGAAATACGAACCAAAAAAAACCATTTTATTATTTAATAAAAACACTATATTTTGCTAAGTAAATGTAGTATAATTAAATAGGTGATTACATGCAGTATCCTAATAACATCAAAAAAAAATATAATCACATTACTGTAAGTCATAGTAATAGAGGTATGTCATTAGAAAATCTTCTAAATAAAACAAACGAATATTATTTAGAAAAAGATATTGCTATAATTCATAAAAAGCCAACCCCAATAGGTGTAGCTGAAGTATCGTATACAAATCACAAAGTCCTAATTAATAAAGCCTATTTCAAGGAACAATCAACACCAGACTAATATGGCATATATAAGTGCAAATACCTTGAATTCTATGCCAAAGAAACAATTAATAAGACATCATTTCCAATAGCTAACGTCCATCCCCATCAAAGAAAACAAATCGAAGGGGTAATAAGACACGGGGGTATTGCTTTCTTAATAATAAGTATGAATAATATCTTTTATTTATTACCAGGCGAATTATTCATAGAATTTATTAATAATAATAAAAGAAAATCTATTCCCTATTCTTATATTAAGGAAAATGCTTATATTATTAAAGAATACTATCAGCCTGCTTTAGATTATTTATCTACAGTTGATAAAATATATTTTAAAGGAGATTAAAGATGAAAAAGGAAAAAAATAAATTAGCAATTATTAAAAAGAAAGTGGCTAAAAGTGATTTAAAAGCTAAAAAGAAAGCTGAAGCAAAACCAAAAAAGAGAAAAAAAGGAAAAATTCTCAACGCTATCCTGATAATAATAATGGTATTAGGAATAAGTGTTATGGGTGTAGTTCTAGCCTTCTGTGCTTACATAGTTATTTCAGCACCAGCTTTTAATACTGATTTACTTTATAATAAAGAAGCAACCATTCTCTATGATAAGGATGGTAACGAAATAGATCGTATAGGTGCTGAACAAAGAGAATTAAAAACCTACGATGAACTACCAGAAGTATTAATAGACGCCATCATAGCTACAGAAGACGCAAGATTCTTCCAACACAATGGTTTCGATATAGTTCGATTTACTAAAGCCGGATTTGGTCAAATAGCCGGTCAATCTGGTGCTGGTGGAGCTTCAACATTAACAATGCAATTAGTAAAGAACACATTTACTTCTACTGAAGCCCATGGTATTCAAGGTATCATAAGAAAGTTTACCGATATCTACATGGCCGTATTCAAACTAGAAAAAAATTATACCAAAGAAGAAATAATGGAAATGTACGTTAATAAACCATTCATGGGAAGTAATACATATGGTGTTGAACAAGCCTGCCAAGTATACTTTGGTAAATCAGTAACTGATATCACTCTTACTGAGGCAGCCTTAATAGCCGGTATCTTTAATGCTCCATCTTCGTATAATCCTTTCTATAGTATTGATTTAGCTACTCAAAGAAGAAACACCGTTCTTAACCTAATGGTAAGACATGGTTATATTACTAAAGAACAAGCACAAGATGCAAAAGATATCCCAGTTGAGTCATTGCTAACTACTAAAGAAAGCGACGCTGGCTTAAATAAATATCAATCATTTATCGATGTTGTAGTTAACGAAGTACAAAGAATAACCGGTAATAACCCTTATGATGTACCAATGCTAATATATACAACTCTAGATCCAGAAATCCAAGAAACACTAAATTTACTAAATGAAGGACAACTTGGATATAGATGGATAAATGACAGGATTCAAATAGGTTTAGCAATTACAAACGTAAAAGATGGTTCTGTAACAGCAATAGATGGCGGTCGTAATCAAACCACTCAAAGAGCTTTCAATAGAGCCTTAAGTAAAAACTATCAACCAGGATCAACAATAAAACCGATAATAGATTACGGACCTTACATTGAATACAATAATGGTTCCCCAGGTACTATCTTCTATGATATTCCTTACAGATTCTCAAATGGAACTATAATTACTAATGCAGATAATGGATATAAAGGGGCAATGACAATGCGTCAGGCCTTAGTCCAATCAAGAAATATTCCAGCTTTACAAGCATTCCAAGCTGTAGACAAAAACAAGATAGCCGAATTTGTAAAAAGTTGTGGTATTGATTATTATAAATACGATAGTAAAGGCAATGTTACTGACGACACATTATATGAATCATACGCTATCGGTGGTGGTATGGAAGTTAGTCCAGTAGATATGGCAGCCGCTTATGGAACATTTGCTAGAGGCGGCGTATACATCGAACCATACTCATTTACTAAAATAATATATGAAGAAACAGACGAAGTATATGAAAGGAAACCAGAAAAACACCAAGCAATGAGCGCTGAAACAGCCTACCTAATCACCGATATGTTAGTTACTGCAACTCAAAATGGTGTAGGCGGAAATATCAACGTACCTGGTACTCAAGTAGCTTCTAAAACAGGAACATCAACATATGATAAAAATGCTCTAAGAGCTAACAAAGTACCTGATAATGCTTCAATGGATAACTGGGTATTAACTTATTCTCCAGATTATGTCATTTCTTTCCGTTATGGATATGATAAATTAACCCATGATGATTGGACAGACTCAATCGCAGCCGCAGTCCAAAGAATGAGAATATCTGCTGTTCTAGCTAATAAGATTTATCCAAAGAATTCTAAATTTACTAGGCCAAGCGGAATAGTATCAAGTAAATACGAAAAAGAAACGACTCCCCCGGAACTTCCCAGTTCCTTCACCCCTGCAAACCTAATAGGTACAGATTTATTTAAAAAAGGCTCTGAACCCAGTGTTATCTCAAATCGTTTTGAACAACTAAGTAATCCATCTTCAGTGGGCGCTAGCGAATCAGGAGGAACAGTAACAATCTCATGGAATCCAGCTCCAACTCCCGAAGCAGCAAACCCCGAATACTTGAAAAACTATTTTGTTAATGCTTATGGAAAAGATAATTATAAAACGTTTTATAATCGACGAATTAGCTATAATGAATCTTCAATAGGTAACATGGGATACCAAGTATACATGATTGCACAAGATGGTGTCGAGACAGATATTGGTTATACCGACGGAACTGTCTATACTTACACACCACCAAGTAATGGTAACTATAATTTTATAGTAAGAACCGCTTATAGTATATATAAAGCTAATCAATCAACAGGTATCAGTGTTAATATTAACGTAACTGGTGGCCAAGACCCATATTCGGAACCAGAGCCTGAAGAAAAGGTGGACGAGCCACCAAGTATTTCAATTAATAATGGAATCTTAATAGATAATAGTTATAATGTTTGTCTTAGCGGATCGAGCGCAGGGGGATCACCAAAGAAAATAGGAGACATCATAGACGCGAGTTCAAACATTGGTAAAAAATATATTCGTTATATTATTCAAGGCTCACCAATTCCAAGAGAAGGAGACTATCAAGTATCATTCTCTGGAAATAGACCTACCGAAGCAACAGTATATGCTACAAATGGCACTTTAGAGTCTGATAGAAAAACAGTTAAAGTATATGCATGTAACGAATGCGATACAACTACAAATACATGTAAACAATAAAACAAACCTCACATATTATTATGTGAGGTTTATTATTTATTCAACTGAATAAAAAACCTTATCTCGTATATCTATAATATCTTCATCTTTTTCTCCAGTCCCAATTAACGTAACAGGTACTTTCGTTTCCTTTTCTATTTTAGAAATAAAATTCTTAACTTTCCTAGGTAATTTATCATAGTTATTACACTTATAAGCCTTATAATCAATATACTGAGCAAAATTAAGTACTATCTGTGTTGGTCTATTAATCATTACATTATACTTAAGTCTATCCCAGTTCATTTCAAAAACTCTTCTTTTTTTCTTAGTAACAGTAGTAAACTCGACTAAATCCACAGGACAACCGCATCTTTTAGCAACTTTTTCCCAAGTTATTTCCTTGCTTCCAGCATAATCTCCACTATATATATCTTTACCAATATTAGTCTTATTACTAATTCTAATCGGATATGGTCTAATAATCATATAAACATCTTTTACGATAAATACACTTAGCCCCGCATCAGCAACTAATTGAGCTGCGCTACACATTCTACTAGTAACATTAGGATAATCTAGCCCATAGTTAATATCCAAGTCTTGCCCTTGAGCTCCTTCTATCATTACTTCCCCTGCTTCTGAATTCAACAATTTTGCCGTATCAGAAACTTCAATATACTTTTTATATTTATCATCTATATTTTTAAAATAATCTTTAGCAAGCACTATATCTTTACTTCTCATAATCTTATCAGCCTGAGCCGCTCCACATCCCTTAAATGTCGAACCACTCACAATAGTTTGTCTTTCTATTTCTCTATGCTTTTCTAATATAATCATCGCTCTAGGATGTATATATATTTTTCTATCCCCAATTAAATCTTGATACTCATCGATTTCTTTAAATAATGTTTCAGGAGTAATTAACGCCCCAGCATTAATACAAAGCTCTGTACCGGGATTAACAATAGCCATAGGTAAATGACTAACTACTATTTTTCGTCCATTATTTTCTACATATGTATGTCCGGCATTACTAGACCAATTATTAGTAGATATTCTATAACCATCTTTTTTAGCTAAATATCCACATATTTTACCCTTGCCACAAGATCCGGCTTGGCCATCTATAACTATATTTATATTCTTATAAAAATCATTTATTCTTTTCGATAAAATAGTCCAATTCTCATCAAAATCAAAAAACGCTCTAACTTTTTGTCCTTTTAATATTAAAGGAAGCCAATAACTATCATCAGGAAACATTTCGTTATAAGGAATACGATTCAAATCAAACCATCTAGGATCCATCTCCTCGCTTTCCTTTGGTTCTCCCTGCCACTCACTAACTAAGTATATATGAAATATTATTCTCCTTTTTTCACCTTTATAATATTCATCGAACTCTAAATATCCAACTCTATCATACTTAGTCGGCATAACAAATATTTCTTCCTCTGTTTCCCTTATCATTGCTTGTTCGGGAGTTTCACCACTTTCAACTTCTCCCCCGATTCCATTGTATTTCCCTTCACCAAAACCTATCTTTTTCCTTGCAAGCAATAGTTGATTACCTTTTCTTAATAGACTAAGAGTTGTTTGTAATATAGCCATAGTTTTCACCACGTCTTTCAATAATTTATCTACTATTATATTCTATTTCTTTTATCTTTACTATTACATTCTTCATAAAATAAACATTTATCACACTCAGGTTTAACCGCTTTACAAATATATCTACCAAACAAGACTAACTGATGATGTGATCTCCCCCATTTATCTACAGGTATCTTCTTCATTAGTTTCTTCTCTATTACTAATACATCATCTTTCTTATTAGCTAATCGTAATCTTTTACTTACTCTTGCTACATGAGTATCAACGGCTATAGCCGGCAAATTATATATATTAGATAATACGATATTAGTAGTCTTTCTTCCTACTCCTGGTAAACTTTCCAAATACTTTCTATCATTAGGTACTATACCATTACATTCATTTAATAATCTTTTAGCTATTTCTAGGATATATTGACTCTTTTTAATCTGATTACCACAAGATCTAATAATGCCTTCTATATCCTTTTTGTTTGCCTTAGAAAGGCTATCTAAACTCTTATATTTGCCAAATAATATCTTAGTACAACTATTAACCCTTTTATCAGTACATTGTGCTGATAAAACAGTAGCTATTAACAACTCATAATCTTTACTATACTCTAATTCACACCTAGCCTCAGGAAACATTATATCTAACTTATCATTTAAATTACTTATCATCAGCATTCAACCAATCATAATCTAATACTTCTAATTCTTTTTTATCTATATCTTTTATCCCTTTACTTCTTTCACTCTTCCTATTCTTTAAATATTCATTTACTTCATCCATTGTTTTTAACCCTTTTTTCTCCCATTCATATATAATCTTATCAATATATCTAAAACTAGTAACTCCATTAAATATCGCTTCTTTTAAAGCCCCTATAATAATATCTTCTTTAGTCCCAGATATTAACCATCCATTTATTAATGCTAACTCAGTTTGTGAAAGGGTTCTACCTAATTCTTCTTCAAATATTTTAAATATTTCGTCCCCTTCTATCTCTTCTTCCTCTTCCATAGATACAACATTATATATATTATCTATACTTACTACTTCTTTATATTTATTATTCTCATCTTTTTTAGAATCAATACTTACTAAGCCTTTCATAAGTAATGAATTAAAACTCTCTAAACATATTTCCATATCTATACCTAGTGCTCTACTCATTACTTCAATTTCAAAATTATCATTATAATCATTATCTAAATACATTAATACTAAGAACTCATTTAAACTTAATTCTTTAATCTTTGCTAATTTTAATAGAACATCAGTTACAACAAATTTATTCTCTTTCTTCAGAACTCCTCGTCTCACCATTAACCCACTTCCTTCTATTATTAAGTATATACTTAACTATATCCATCTTATCATTCTTAACATTACCTTCTACTACTTGAACAAACACTTCTTCAATCACCATACCTATTACCTTAGATGGTTCAATATCTAATAGTTTACAAATCTCATCACCAGTAATAGCTATATCTTTTCTACTCTTAATAGCTAATGACTTCTCCATATTTATTATTTCTCTTTTTTTATAACCAAGTATATCTCCAGCTACTGAACATGTATATAAACCATATTCAATTATAGAATATTTATCTATTTTCCCTCTATTAACCAATTTTCTAATTGAATCCATACTTTCTTTTTCTTTTATAGTAAAAGGATACTCTTTACTAAAAGACATCTGACTATACATTCCACATATATCAGAAACTACAATTATATTTTCAAAATCTATTCCCATGTACTGAGTTAATTGTAGTCTTTTCAAATAATCTAATCCTTTTTTTACTCTCTTACTAACTAATATCTTAGATAATTCTTCTTTAATTCTAGTCGTAGATAAACCATCTACTAAGGACTTATTATCTTTAATAAACTCATATAAATCTTCTTCTATTTTAAAATCTAATACCGTAGCAAATCTAATTGCTCTTAATATTCTTAAAGGATCCTCTTCCATTTTCTCTTTTATATTACCTACACATCTAATTATTTTATCATTTATATCTTTTGTACCGTTAAGAATATCTATTATATTTCCTTCTTTATTCATACATAGAGTATTACAAGTAAAATCTCTTCTTTTAATATCCTCTACTAAATTATCTACATATTTAATTTCCAAACTTCTTCTATCACCATTATACTTAACATCTTCTCTATAAGTAGTAATATCAAATTTATAATCATTATAAGTAAATTTAACCGCCCCATAATTATTACTAACTATATTAAAATCATTAAATATATCCACTAATTCAACTACTTTAGCATTAGTACATACATCAATATCCTTAGTATCTTTACCAAGCAAGAAATCCCTTACATAACCGCCAACTACATAAGCTTCAAAACCATTATCTTCTATCACACTTAATATTTTAATAATACTCTTATCCATGGTTCCATCTCCTCTTTAATTATATCATAAACTCTAAGAAAAAAGCCCCAAAAGGCTTTTATTTTTATTCAACAACCCACGGATCAATTTCCGAACCAGACCCTTTAGTTATTAATGCACTCGATTTAAGCGAAACTACTGGTCGCACCCCAAGATTCATATAAGACTGCCAAGCTTCAAAAGATCCTCCCTCCAAATCTGTGAACCAAACAGAATTAGAATAACTACGAAAATCGACAGGCGTAAGGTTCCAATAATATTCTTTTGCAGCAAGAAGAGAAGTAGAACTCAAATAGTATACTTCATCAGAATTAATTAATCCCACAGGATATGCTAACTTAGCTAAATTATTTGCAGTAGAGAACTGATCTGTGCCATTTAGACATCCCAAAGAGTATTCTTCTGCCCGAGAATTAAAATCCAAATACATATCACTATTCAACGGGCCATCTGAATCCCAACCTGCACTATCAACAATATTTCTAGCATTACAATAAACAGCATCTTCTAAATAGTTTGTTTTATCAAATAGATTTTGTGCATACCATGAATCGACAACCCCTTTTATACTAGAATTGTGCCTATTAACATCATTATCAAAAAGCATTTCATTTAAAGCGTCCTCTACTCCTTTACCTTCACTTATAGAAATATACTGGATATTTACTTTATGTTTAGAAATCCAAAATGATGTACCAAAATAAATATTAACACATTCACCAGAAGCATTTAAACAAGTATAATGGAGATTATCCTGTTCTAATTCAGTGGAAGAATATGCAATTTCTTCGGTAATTCCCGTTAAAGTATATCTATTAGTAATGGGATTATAAATATATTCTGAACCAAATTTAATGGTTTCACCTTCATGTACAACAATTTCACCTTTCATAACATTATACACTTTATTAAACATATAACCGACCGTCGCCGGACTATTAGAATTAGCATTATATGAACTTTTTCCTATCTCAGCATAATCAAGAGTATCAATTGTATACTTTGTAACAAGTGCTTCAGTATCTGAAACGTACCCATTTATATTATAAATAGTTGTACAAGTAGTACTATTACTCATACAAGTATATTTACCAATAACATCTTCATAATTATAGTCATCCCAAGTACCAGTACTAGTCTCAACTAAAGTAAAAGAATCATTATCTAAATCATATGTGAAAGAACTACCAAACAAATAACTTCCATTCATTGTATATTCTTCAACTTCGTCATCTTGTACTATTCCTTTATGATCAGCCCTGGAACTCTCGCACTTTCCATCAACCGGCTCGCCATTATATATCATCTTTGTACCACCAGTTTCAGTGGTTCTTATCATCTGCCAACAATATCCTGCAAATTTAATATTTCTTTTATCAGCACATTTATTAAAGTAGACATTCTGCGCTGTTACTGTTTGTCCAACTTGATCGGTTACTTGTCCTTCATATTTAGTAAAGCATGATGAGTTTTCAGCAATTAATTCTTGTATTATAGTATCTGTTGTTATTTCTTCTTCATCAGCCTGAGTATAAGTTATATCTAATTCTAAATCTAATTCTATATCATCTTCTGGTAAAGAATTCAAATCTTCTTTATATCCTACTCTAACAACTATTCTTTTGCTTGCTCCAGGATTTAATAAATCATCTACTTGTACCGGATTACCATTTGTATATTTAATACTAGATTCTAAATATGGTTCAGCAGCATTACTTATACCCTGAATATTAACTAAAGATACTTTACCTGGTATAGTACCTCCGTTTACTACATCTACACTAAATTCATAATACTCTCCAGGCAAACCCAACTCAACAGAATAACTAATACTTGTATTCCCACTTTGTATTGCCGCTGGAGCACTAGCCGTAACTGAACCACTAGTAACACTTAAATTAGCAAAATGTATATCCCAACTATTAGATGCAATTGTTGTATTTCCATTTATAGATAAAGAAGCACTTAAATAAGCATAACCAATAGTAATAAATAATAAAACACATATACTTAACATAAAAACAATCTTTTTATTACGATTAGTAAATTTTCTCCTTTTAACAAGTCTACTCACTATACTCACCTACTATATAAATTATAATATAATATTCCAGAAATGTATATAAAGAACACATTTCCAATTTATAAAACACCACATAAACAAGAATAATAAAAAAACTTATAATGAAAGAGAGAGATACTCTAAACTTCTCCTAATCTCTTGAATTAATTATGCTATAATTAATATATCATTAGTTTTAGGAAGGAGTGATCAACTTGGCTACATACGAAATCAGGATAGATATGCTCGGAGAAGATATCCGAAAAACACTTTTTTATTCTTTGCAGCAAGAAAACAAATATAGTATTTCTTTCCCACATAGAATATCAATGATTATAACTAAAAAAGATAACACTCCCTTTTCAACAGCGGAATATCTAGAGGTATATAGTAAAACGCTAGCCGTAGCAGGGAATAATCGTGACTATTATGCATTTAATCCATGCATGGACGATTTTTTTTGTTCTCTCAAAAACAATGGACCAAAGCCAAAGCTATAGAAAAATATAACTAAATTCTTCATATAAATATCAAAAAACAAGACTATTAATCTCATCTAGTCTTGTTTTTAAT
Source organism: uncultured Mycoplasmatota bacterium (assembly GCA_947303405.1). GTDB lineage: Bacteria > Bacillota_I > Bacilli_A > RF39 > UBA660 > Coprovivens. The sequence goes on along the minus strand of CAMYYH010000009.1, from coordinate 1,110 downwards.
ACCATCATAATACTTCTCATCCATGGTTTTACATACTACTTAAATTATAATATTTTTTAAAAATCCCTAAATTATAAGAACTTCCCTAAGGAAGTTCTTGACACATTAATTCATTACCTTGAAAGGTCATAGTATTTCTATCACATTTAATTGATATTTTATCAACATAATTCTTTACAGATAATATATTGTCTTTCCTCTCTGTTAGATAAACATAATATTTTGTACCATATTTTCCTTTAGTAATACTTAATCTATAATCCACCTTAACATTCTCTAATTCTAAAATATTTAATTATAATATCTTTTTTCTTAATACCATACTTATTTTCAAAAGAATCTAATGCTCTTCTTTTATACATTATCTTTTGCGTTAAGGAGCATCCACACAAACTAATTGAAAGTATTATTACTAATAATAATTTTTTAACATGTACTGTCCTTAATATTATTTATCGTATCTAACTTTATTTTTAATGTCGTCATTTAACAGCTTAATAAAGTCTTTTCTTGATATCGTAATAGTTTCTTCTGAACCGCTTCTACGATAAGAAACACTATTATCATCTACTTCTTTTTGACCTAGAACTAATAGATAAGGTATCTTTTTAACAATCGCTTCTCTCGTCTTATAAGATAGTTTTTCATTACGATCATCTAATTCAACACGAATACCTAGTTCTTTTAATTCTTCATATACTTCTTTAGCATAATTTAAATGGTATTTTTCATTAACAGGTATTACTTTAACTTGTACTGGAGCAAGCCATGGCGGAAGATATCCTCTAGTCTCTTCCAAGTAATAAGCTATAGTTCTATCTATAGAACCAAATACTGCCCTATGTAATACTACAGGAGTTTTCTTCTCCCCATCTTGATCTACATATTTTAAATCAAATAGCATAGGTAGACAGAAATCTATTTGGCATGTAGATAAACTAAATTCATTACCTACAGCTGGTTTTAATTGAACATCTAATTTAGGTCCATAGAAAGCAGCTTCACCAATCTTTTCTACATAAGGCATACCAATATCATCCATAATCTTTCTTAAAGCATTTTCTGCTTTATCCCACATTTCATCATCTTGATGATATTTAACTTTATCTT
>CAMYYH010000008.1 GCA_947303405.1 uncultured Mycoplasmatota bacterium | reverse complement strand
TACATGTCTAAAAGAAAAGAAATGTATAAACACAAAGAAAAACTAATGGGTAATGAATCTAGAGAAGATAATATTGCTCTATATAAAGAAGGAATGACTGTTAGAGAATTAGCTGATAGTTTAAATGTTGACGGAATTGAACTAGTACAAAAACTAGTTGGTTTAGGGATAATGCTTCCTTTAGGAGGAATTATAGATTTTGATACAGCTTCTTTACTAGCTATGGATTATAACAAAACTCTAAAAAAAGAAGAAACTCAGGACATTAGTAACTTTGAAGAATATGAGATAAATGATGCCGAAGAAAATCTTACTTTAAGACCTCCAGTGGTTACTATTATGGGACATGTAGACCATGGAAAGACAACATTACTAGATACTATTAGAAAAAGTGCTATTGTTGATACTGAATATGGTGGAATTACTCAAGCTATTGGTGCTTATCAAATAGAAAAAGATGGACATAAGATTACATTTATTGATACTCCAGGACATGCTGCTTTCACTGAGATGCGCGCCCGTGGAGCTTCAGTAACTGATATTGTAATAATAATTGTTGCGGCCGATGATGGTGTAATGCCTCAAACGGAAGAAGCTATAGACCATGCCTTGGCTGCTAATGTACCAATTGTTGTTGCTGTAAATAAAATCGATAAACCAGATGCTAATCCCGAAAAAATTAGAACTGAAATGGCAGAACATAACATTACACCAGAAGAATGGGGTGGAAGTGTACCATTTGTAAATATTTCCGCAAAATCTGGTGAAGGAATAGACCTGTTACTTGAAACATTACTTGCTATTGCTGAAGTACAAGAACTTAAAGCCAATCCAAACCGTTATGCTTTAGGTACAGTAATAGAAAGTAAGATGGATAAAAATATTGGTGGAGTTGCTTCCTTACTTATCCAAAACGGAACCCTTCGTATAGGAGATCCAATAGTAGTTGGAACTACACATGGTAAAGTAAGAACAATGAAAAATGATCAAGGAGTATCAATCGTTGAAGCTGGGCCATCAACTCCAGTAGAAATAACTGGTTTACAAGATAATCCGTCAGCCGGGGATAAATTCATGGCTTTTGAAACTGAAAGTGAAGCCAAGAACGTAGCTACTAAAAGAGCTATTAAAGCTAAAGATAAAAAGTTTGCTAAGCAAACAGTATCTTTAGAAACCTTATTCGCTTCTATTGATTCTGGCGTTAAGGAGATAAAAGTAGTATTAAAAGCTGACGTAAAAGGCTCTGAAGAAGCTGTTAAGAACTCGCTAGAGAAGATAGATGTCTCAGGTGTAAAAATAAAAGTTATTCGTAGTGGTATAGGAACGATTACGGAAAGTGACGTTGTTCTAGCGCAAGCTTCTCAAGCAATAATCCTAGGTTTCTGCGTACGTCCTTCCAATTCAACTAAAGATATGGCCAAAGAATATGGTGTAGATATTAGACTATATACTATTATATACAAATTAGTTGAAGACATGGAACAAGCTATGAAAGGTGTATTAGATCCAGAATACGAAGAAAAAGTAATTGGTACTGCTCAAGTAAGACAATTATTCAAATTCTCTAAAGTTGGAACTATTGCAGGTGTTTACGTAACAGATGGTGTAGTTAGAAATGGAGCTAATGCTCGTCTAATTCGTGATGGAATAGTAGTAGTTGAAACTAAAATAGCCTCTCTACAAAGAGAAAAAGATCAAGCTAAAGAAGTAAAAAATGGTTATGAATGTGGATTAACACTAGATAAATATTCTGATATTAAAGTAGATGATATAATAGAAGTATATGAAGAGGTTGAAATAAAAAGATGAATCAAATAAAATTAAAAAGAATAGCCTCATCTATTAGTCAAGAACTTAGTCAAATATGTGCAACTGAAGCCCATGATGCCTTACTTCATAATATCACCATCACAGGGGCTGAAGTAACAAACGACTTATCCTTAGCCAGAGTATACTTTACTTCTCCTTTAGAAATAGATAAAACTACACTAGAGAAGAGCTTAAACGATGATACAGCTGGTTACTTAAGAACTAAATTAGCTAATAGAATTGATATTAGGCATACTCCTAAGATTAGATTTATTTATGATAAGTCTATTGAATATGGAGAAAACATAGAACAAAAGATAAAAGAAATACACGAAAAAGATTCCCAATAGGGAATTTTTTTACAAATGATTAAAAAGTGGTATAATGCCGTAGGGGGGATTAGTGTGATAAAGAGTAGGATGACACATTTCCTTAAGTGGGAAATAAATAAAGCTAAAGAGTTATTTCAAAGCGGAAAAACCATACATGAAATAGGTAAAGAACTAAAATGGTCTTATAATGACGTCTTAGTAGCGTTAGCATATTCTAAAATAAAACTTAGTGATAAACATTTACTTCGTTATGATATATCATCTAAGCGTTTTATATTTTTAACAGGGGCTTCGATAGGAGATCCACAAACAGAAAATCTAGATAACATACGTAGTATATATTGCTATGCTGTTGAGCATAATATTTCCAAATTAATTGTTGTTGGCAACTTACTAGGTGCTGGGAATTTGTCGGCCGACGAGAAAGTAGAAAGGATTATTTCGCACTATCCAAGTTTTAATGGCCTAACTACATTTTTATTGGGTGGAGCTAACGAGTATAACGCGTTTGCCGGAACAGCATCGCCACTTAGAAAACTAACGAAAGAAAGACCTGATATTAAGTATTTAGGAGTAAGCCAAGCTTATGTTAGATGTGGGACGTTAAATGTTTTATTAACAAATGATATTCCTCAATATTCTTTAAGAATACCAACACCGAAGGGACTCCCAGGTGAAGGAATAATAACTCTAGAGGGTGGACATAATTTTTACAAAATGAACGGAAGAAGAACAATTTATTTACCTACACCATCAGACGCTCAATATAGACCGGGGGATAAACCGGGATTCGTAGAGGTTATCCAAAGAGATAACCACGCAATAGTATCACCCCACATACTTACGGATGGTAAAATAAAAAGTAAGAGAGAATTTGTGTTACAACCAATAGAACCATATCAAAGAAAAAAGTACTAATAGGTGATTAAATGAACGGAATCTTAATAGTTAATAAAGAAAAAGACTATACATCAAGAGATGTAGTTAATAAATTAATAAAAATATTAAATACAAAAAAAATAGGACATACAGGTACTTTAGATCCTATAGCTACTGGGGTATTAGTAGTAACTATTGGTAAAGCCACTAAACTATGTGATTTATTAACTAGTGAGTATAAAGAATATATTGCTACTATGAAACTAGGTATAGAAACAGATACTTTAGATATTACTGGGTCTATTACTAAAGAAGAAGATTATAATATTACGGAAGACCAAATAAAAGAAGTATTGAATTCTTTTTTAGGTAATAGTATGCAGGAAGTTCCTTTATATTCTGCTATAAAAGTAAATGGTAAAAAACTATATGAATACGCTAGAAAGAATATAAAGATAGAATTGCCTAAAAGAGAAATAAATATTAAAAAGATTGATTTAATATCTTATAAAGATGATCTTATTACTTTTAAATGTCTAGTATCTAAAGGCACTTATATAAGAAGTCTAATAAGAGACATAGCCTATAAATTAAATACTGTAGCTACTATGACTAAATTAATAAGAACTAAACAAGGTATATTTAATATTGAAGATTCCTATACAATAGATGATATAGCTAGTAATAACTATAAAATAATAAGTTATGAAGAAGCTTTAAGTAATTATGAAATAATAAATATAGATGATAACCTATATAAACAAGTATCTAATGGAGCCATTATTCCTAAGATATTTAAGAATGATAAAGCCCTAATAAAATACAAGGATACTATTATAGCTATCTATCAAACCTATGATAAAGATATTACTAAAGCTAAACCATATATAATGTTATAAGGTTGATAACAAAAAAGTTATCAACCTTTTTGTTGAATAAAAACTGGTTGAAATGCATATTGAAATATGCTATATTACAAGAGAAGTATAATGTAGGTGATAGCTGATGCAAATACTATGTATAAATCCACAAGATATAATCGCAAATAGCAAACGTGAAATTGACGAAAACCATATACTCCAAACTATCAGGTTTGGAGACTCAGTTCCCGAATTTAGACTTGAAGCTATAATAAATGCAGCGTGTTCTAGAGGTCTCAAGGGAGAACCCGTGGATTTAACGGAAGCTTTCAGCTATTCTTGGGAATGGCTAACAAACGAAATGGTTTGGACTGAATTGGAAGAAATTTTTAGGGTACGCTCCTTTTCAAAAACTATAGACGGCGAAGATATAGTTGAAGTCGAATATATTAATCAAAGAGATTTAACAATTGAAGAGAGTGTAGATGTAACTAAGAGAATCATAACACAATATATTGAGGACCTTCGTGCTAGAACAAGTATTGTTTTAACGGCGGGCAAAGACGAACGTTATCTAAGCCCCTACACCCGTTATCGCTTAGATAATAAAGAATATGATGTTGATGGTATCCCATATATAGTTGAAACGCTTTTTTATCCCAAGGTGGAAAACGTGGACGCTTTAAGTGGTAAAACCTCATGCAATGAGGGAGGGATGAGAATAAAGGTAAAAAAGCGGATAAGAGATATTCAAATTTGTCAATTAGAAAAAAGTGTCTTAATAACAGTAGGCACTGGTATCTATTGGAGTTGCTTAATAAATGGTAAATATGAAGGCATTTCTTATCAATTGCGTGACAGAACTAGTCGGTTTGACAAACACTTACGAGTTATTATCAGAAGCGTAGCCGGAAAAACAAATAAAATCAAAGACCCAGAAATCTCCGAATTTGAAAAGGTTACAAATAGTTTAGTTGCCCCATCAATTATAGATCCGTTATATGACTTGCTATGTAGCAAAGTACAATATGTCGAAAAGAGTCCTGGTTGGAAACCAAATCCTAACGAGGTTGCAATACCTGAACTTGGAGGATGGAATGATGACTCGGCTCAAAACCGAGAGGAAGATTGGAAAAAGTTTAGAGAATTATTTGTTGCATCAACATTTGCTCAAGATGGGACAAGTTCTACTTTAAAACCATAAATAGTACTATAAGGTTGATAACTACCAAGTTATCAACCTTTTCTTTCCTTGAATAATACTTATATTAATAGTATAATTTTTATTGTGAAGATTATATTTAGGAGGTAAATATGAAAACAAGAATTATTAGCGCTATCATTGCAGCTATTATAGTAGTACCATTATTTTTACTTGGAGGTTGGTTCTTTAATGCTGGGGTTGTAATACTTGCTGCTTTAGCATACTTAGAAATACTACAATTAAAAGTAAGTCACAATACTTTGCCTAGTGCTATTAGAATAATGGGCTTTCTTGGGTTAGAACTTATTACTCTAAGTAACTTCAATATTGGCTTTAGTAGTAATAGTATTTCTTATTTATCTATAGGTATAACTTGTTTATTACTATTAATACCTTCCATCTTTGATGAAACTGGTAAATATGAAACTAGAGATGCCTTATACTTAATAGGAAATATAGTTTTCCTTGGTTTATTTTTTAATCTATTAATAGTAACAAGAAGTGTACTTGATGGTAAAAAAATCTTATTATACTTACTATTAATAGCTATCTCTACAGATACTATTGCTTATTTCGTAGGTGTTACAATGGGCAAACATAAATTTACTAAAGTATCTCCAAAGAAAAGTGTAGAAGGAACAATCGCCGGAGCTATAGCTGGTACAATTATACCTACTATTTACTATATTAATTTAATACCAAGTAATCTTAATATAGTAGTAGTAATAATTATGTCCTTTGTATTATCTGCCCTAGGTCAAATAGGTGACTTATTCTTTAGTAAGATTAAAAGAGAAAATAAAATAAAAGATTATTCTAATATAATGCCTGGTCATGGTGGTATATTGGATCGTGTTGATAGTTTATCTTTCATAATGATTGGTTATACTGTTATCATAAGTATCTTAAACATGTTATAATGAAAAAGGTGATTGAATGGGAACAATTTTAAATATACTATTGTTTATATTTATTCTAGGTATTTTAGTATTTGTCCATGAATTTGGACATTTTATGACTGCGAAAAGAAGTGGAGTTTATATCTATGAATTCTCTATTGGTATGGGACCAGAAGTAAAATCTTTTAAAGGAAAAGATGGTGTAAAATACTCTATAAGAGCTTTACCACTAGGTGGTTACGTTCAAATGGCCGGAGAAATATATGAGGATGATGACACCAAAATAATACCTAAAGATAAATTTATGTGTAACCGTCCATGGTATCAAAGATTAGTTATCTTAGTAGCGGGAGTATTTAATAACTTTTTACTAGCTATAGTATTATTAATAGTAATTGGCGCTATATGGGGGAGCCCTTCTCTAAAACCAGTAGTAGGTACTGTTATGGAAGGGTATCCAGCTGAAAAAGCCGGACTTAAAGCTGGAGATACAATTCTTGCTATAAACGGTGCTAAAGTAGGTACTTGGGATAAAGCGCAATTATTACTATTACTAAAAGATAAAGATGGAATTTATGAAATAAAAGTAGAACATAAAAATGGTAAGGCCGAAACATTAAAAATTAAACCTAAAATAATAAAAGACAAAGATGGTAATGAATCAAAAGTATTTGGCATTCAAACTAAAGCTATAGTAAAAAGAGGATTATTACCAGCTATAAAGTATGGCTTTAATAAATTTTGCTCTACAGTTGAACAGATGTGGTTAACATTAGAAAGCTTATTTACTGGTGGGCTATCAGTAAAGGCTCTATCTGGTCCAGTTGGCATATATACAGTTGTTGGTGCCTCTAGAAAATCGGGAATTGAAAGTGTTCTATTCCTAATTGCTTACCTAAGTATGAACCTAGGATTAATGAATATATTACCTATTCCGGCTTTAGATGGTGGGCATGTATTATTCCTAGTTATAGAAATGATAACTGGTAAAAAGATTAACTCTAGAATCGAAAGTAAGATTACAACAATCTTCTTCATGTTATTAATTGCTTTAATGATATACGTCTCTATAAACGATGTTATAAGGATTTTTACTTAAAATAAGCAAAAAGTATTTGCAAAAACAAATATATTATGCTATTATTTACTTAGTCATTTTTTGACTAAGTTCATGGCGCTGTAGCTCAGTTGGCTAGAGCAACCGGTTCATACCCGGTAGGTCGTGTGTTCGAATCACACCGGCGCTACCATTTATAAATAACTAATCGCAAGATTAGTTTTTTTTCGATTGTTATGAATACTATCTCTACAAAATGTAGAGATAGAGCCCTTGTAATTATGATATCATTTAATTGTGAAAGGAATGAAAACATGAATTATGGTGAAAGGATTAGTCAACTTAGACAAAACAAAAGACTAACTCAAAAGGAACTAGCAGCAAAGCTATATGTGGCTGATAGAACTATTTCAAGTTGGGAAATGGGGAGAACAGAACCAAGTTTAGAAATGGTTGTCAAATTATCAGAAGTATTAGAGTGTAACCCCAGTTATATAATATATGGAGATGACTTTAAAGATAATATTGAAATGGAAATTAAAGTTAGACTAACTAAAGAAGAATATAACAATTTAAATAAATACATGAAAGCTAAGGGGGGACTTCTATTAGATAGTAATCAGCAAGATATTTATTATCAATCTAATTGTATGGACAATAATAAATCTCTAAGGATTAGAACTAGTGGCAATAAGAAAATATTAACTTATAAAGATTATAGTAATAAAATGTACTCTGAAGAATATGAAGTCGAAGTAGATAATGGTGATAATCTAAAAAAGATATTTAGTTTCATAGGTTTAAAAAAGATTATAGAAATAACCAAAGAAAGAAAAGTCTATTCATATAAGAATAAATATGAAGTATCTATAGATAAAGTAGAAGACTTAGGATACTTTATAGAAATTGAAGTAAAAGATTCCATAGATGATTATTCTAAAGAATATGATGAACTAATAAAAGAAGCTAAATATATAGGCTTAAATTTGAATAATATAGAACCTAAAAGATATCCCCAACTAATGATAGAGAAAACTAGGGGGTAGTTTATGGCATTTAAATATGAAACTGGTAATAACAATTCCCTAATAGTGGACGATCCAATATATGGGGAGATAATTGTACCTTATCCCTTTTCCAAAATATGCATAGAAGGATTAGGAAGATTAGAGTACATTTCGCAAAATGGTTTTTCTCAGTTAGAATTTCCTGGATTAGTAAATAATGATAGGTTAAGTCACAGTGTAGGTGCTTTTCATGTAATGTCGCTATTTCTCAAAAGACTTGAGGAAATTTTAAAAGAGTTTAATATTGAACTAAGTGAAGATGATAAAAATGTTGCCTTATGTTCCATGCTTTTGCATGATGTAGGACATGGCCCATTTTCGCACTCTTTAGAATTTGTAACAGATTATTCCCATGAGAAAAGAACCACCGAAATCTTACTGGGAGATACAAAAATCAATAAAATGATAACAAAGTTCTTCGGCGAAGAAAAAGTAAATAAAATAGCCAGTTTTATAGCTGAGATTAATGACGAAAATAAACCACCACAAGATAGTTTTACACTATTATTAAAAAATCTAGTATCCAACCAATTGGATGCTGATCGTATTGATTATTTAAAGAGAGATGCTTACTATGCCAAAAAACCATCAAATATTGATTTAAAAGCTATTTTAGCTAGTGTTAATGTAGTTGTTAACAGTAGAGGCCAATATGAACTAGTAATTGATCGGATGGGTCTATCTAGTATAGAAAGTGTCTTAATTCAAAGATTTCAAATGTATAGAGATGTTTACATGAGCTCTATCTCTATGCTAGGAGATTATATATTTGCTAAGATTATTGAACGATATAAGAATTCCACATGCTTAGGGGGAATTCCTGTTTCTCCAAGTTTTAAAAATCTAGCCATGTATCCAAACACTAGTACTCTAGATGATTTCCTCAAAATGAAAGACATAGACTTTAAAGAGTCTTTTAAAATTCTCGCAAATCAAAAAATAGACCCTATTATGGCTTACTTGTGTGATTTTAGTAACGTAAAAGACTATATCATGATAAAGAAAGGTGTATCTCCAGAACAAATAAAATCAAAACTAAGAGAAATATTTGGAGATATTAATCTGGATAATACTCTATCCATTGCTAGAATCAATACAACAACAAAACTGTATAAAAAAGAACAACAATTAAAAATTCGTGATGGTAAAGAAATAATGGATATAGCTGAGTGCAGTTTAATAAGAAGAGAAGAAGTTTTGAATCAAACGCATTGCTTCTTCAGCCCCGAGTTGTTGAGGCTAGAGTTGGGTTTGACACCAGAAGAACTTCAAAGATATGGAGGGGATATAAGAAAAATGTTAAATGAACTAGATGAAAATAGGGTAGAATTCGAACTAAAATATATTTTGGACCCAGATGAGAAAGAAACTGTGGATCCGAAGACCTTACTCGAAGCAATTGTAAGCTCATTAAATGAATGGGGATACAAAGAACCATCACAAGAAGATGAAGCTAGTGATTTATCTGCGATAAAAAAGGGACATAATGCTGTATCAAGAATAGAAAAGGAAAATGATGATAATTATTATGACACAAAGGCTTTAGACCTTTATAGAACAGGTGGATCATTAAGAATAAGAGAGGCCAACCAAGCGGGTAGAGTAAAAATAAAAGGCACTTATAAAACACCTCTTGGAGAGCGTGAGCTCTACTCGGCAAGGAGTGAAATTGAAGAATCGTTAAAGAGAGGAGACTTTAACACTCTATGCCAAACTATGGCTGATGCCGGAGTAAATATAGAATTCGATAAGATTCTAAGATTTCCTATTTTAAATTCTCATACGAAAAGAACGGATGTTATATTAAAACAAGAAAAAAATGGAGTTGTAGTTTGCTTATCATTTGACGAAAGCGAATATACCAATCATGTACTAAATGGTACAAAAGGCTACGATACAATGATTGAAATAGAGGCAAAAGGAGCTGCCACTAATAGAAATATTCTTCCAGAAATAAATAAAATAATTTCCGAAGCCTTTCCTAACTTAAAAATAAATACTCAAAGTAAATATGAAAGAGGGATAAATCATACTGCAGAATTATATCAAAGACAAAAAAAACAATCTTCCATTAAAGAATTATATACTAGAAAACTTTGTGAAGCATGGGTAAGATGGTGGAAAGATAATAATGGGTATCAAACTCTTAATAGGGATAGATATAAAAAAATGAACATACTTTTAGCATATGGTATAGAAATTCCCTTTGAAGAGATTGACAACATAGAAATAGTAGATATTGACGATGGTACTCTTACTTATATTAATAGGAAGACTAATAAAGCAACAATCATCAGTAATAACAAAATGATTTGTGATAATATACCTAGTCTTCGTTTAAATTAAAAAAATAATAATCAGAAGGAGAGAAAATTATGGATAGAATCGTAAATGAAATTAAAAGTATAAAACGCGTGAGTGCAATTCTTATTACTAAAGGTATTAGATATATTAGTTATGATATTAATCAAGAAGAAACAAGAATTACAGTTCAATTACCAGAATTTGGTAGACCAAAAAGATCAGATGAAATAGTTGCTAGCAATGCCAATTTCATAAATGGATTTAAAGTTGTAAAAACAGTAAACGGAGAGTATGCATATGTAAGAGAAGCTGACAATTCTTTGTTACCATTTAGATTTGATGTTGCCTTTGATTTTAATGAATATGGTTATGCAATGGTTGGTAAAGATGGAACTGTTTCATGGATAAATAAAGAATTTAAGCATCTTAATCGCAAAGGTAAAATGGTGGAGGAACAACCGGGTAAAACGTGGACTAAAGATGATGGATGGCAAGGCATAGGGGCTTTTAGTAAGGGCGTTAAACCATTATCTATGTTATATGATGGACGAGGTAGGTTTGGCACTATAGCTTATTATGAAATAGAAGGAAGATTAAAAGAGTTTTATGAATATGATGGTGAAGAGGTTAGTAGTTATCCCTATACCCACTTTTCAAGTGGCACAGAGTTTGATGAAGATGGTTATGCATCGGCTAATGGTTATCTATTATCTGAAAATGGTATTTTGCTATCACCTGAAACTATTATAGAAAAGGCTATGAAAAAAGGACTTATTGGGGATATCATAGAAGAAGCAAAAAGAAATCTAAATGGGGTAGGAAGAACACTCCAAAACCAACCATTACACCCCCAAAGCATAAGCTAAGCCAAATCTCCACACTTTGGCAAAACTATTTAAAATTATGTTATTTTTGACATATTATTCTATATATAATAGTATATTTTACATACCTGGAGTTGATAATATGGAGAAAACTGTTAAGTCATTATATTATAATGAAAAATGTAACCCCATCTTTCTTAAATATCATTTAAGAAAAAGTGACATTAAAGCTATCTATTCCATCATTGGGGATGTCTTCTTCCATGAGGAATTCCAAAGAAGACTTACTGACGAATTTCCCCATCATGGTAATATAACTGTTGGAGAACATATAATGGAAGTTACAGTTGTAACATACATACTTATTAAAAAGTATAATTTAAATGTAAACATGGAATATGCTTTATTAATAGCCATGTTACACGATATGTATACTAGGCCATGGCAAAATACTGGTATAAAGAAAAAGAGTTTTCTACATAAACATGGTTTTGTTCATCCTATTCCCGCAGCTCTTAATACATGTAAATTGTATGAACACTTATTTAAAACCCCAGATGGTAAGATAGACATATTTAAGAGTAGAGTAATACTAGATGGGATTATCCATCATATGTTTATTCTTCCAGTTGCTAGTTTGGATGATTCTCTTGAGAATAAATTTGAAATAGATAACTATGAAACTATCAAAGAGATTAATCCTGAGCTTTTAGCTATAATCTATGAAAGTTGTCAAAGATGTAAAATAGATAAACTGGAAGTTTCATTATGCCCAAGTATGTACCCAGAAGGTAACGTCGTATCTGTTGCCGATAAATATGTATCAGTACATCAGTTAGAGAACTTAGAATCTACTATAGCCCTTCTAGGATTTAGTAATCCTAACGTAGGCAAGAAAGACAACGACAAAAGACAAAATAGTTTAGAGTCTATAAAGCTTAATTTTATAAGACGTATACTACCTTATATTATAAAAATAGGAGAAGTAGTAAAAGATAATCAACTTTGTTTAAAGAGAGGCAAATAATTTGGCCTCTTTTTCATGTTTTATTATCTTAAAGATACATGCTATAATAAATAAGTAATATAAAGGAGGAATAATATGTTTTTTGATATATCTGGATGGATTGGAATGATTTTAATATTGACTGCTTATGCCTTATTATCTACAAATAGAGTTAAAAATGGTGTATTATATCAATCATTAAATCTTTTAGGAGCTTTATTTATGGCAATAGGTTTATTTCCTAAAAACGCTTGGTTCTCATTTGCCTTAGAGGTTGTTTGGGGAATAGTAGCTATAGCAGCTATAATAAACATCTTAAAGAACAAGAAATAATAAGAAAAGGGTAATAACATGAATACTAATAAAGTAATTAAAGTATTAGGTATAATAGCCGGTATATTATTAATAATGGCTATTATAACGGCTATCTTAAATTTTATCTTAGTTCATAAATTCAATAACAATATCAAAGATATAACCGGTATTGATATATCTGTTTGTAAAGAAATTAAATATGAAGATACTCATGAAGGATTTCCTGCTGATGGAGATAACTATATAGAATGGGATTGTTCCAATACTAGACAAAAAATAAATACTAATACGATGAAAAAGCTTCCTTTTCCTAATAATATAGAACTAGCTTTATATGAAAATAACATAAATGATGTAATATATGGTTATGAATTTGGTACTAAACATGGTATGCCTAAAATAGATAGAGGCTATTACTACTTCAATGATGATTACTGTAGTGCTTATAACGATATAGAAGACTGTTCTAGTCCAGAAAAACTAATAGACGAGAATAGACCAGCATTCAATTTTACTCTAATTGCCTTTGATAGTGCTACAGAACACTTATATTACCTAGAAATAGATACATAATAACTATACCAGTATAACAATTTACAAAATAAAAAAGACAAACTAACCATCATAATATATAATAAACAAAAAGGAGTGATACTATGGAAAAAGCTAAAGTATATTTTTGTAAAGAAGTAAGTCCAGAATCTTTAATTAAAGTTTATGAACAACTAGGTATTGAACTAAAAGGTAAAGTTGCAGCCAAACTACATTCAGGAGAAGATGGTAATCAAAACTATGTTAAACCAGAATTTGTTAAGCCTATTATTGATAAATTAAACGCTACTGTAGTTGAATGTAATACAGCTTATGGCGATGCTTTCTCTGGTGTTAGAGATACAACCGAATCTCATCTAAAACTAATTGAAAAACATGGTTGGAACAAGTATTTTAACGTTGATTTACTAGATGCCGAGGGACCAGATTTAAAACTAGATATTAAAAATGGATTTCAACTAAAAGAAAACTATGTAGGTAAGAATATAATAAACTATGACTCAATGATAGTCTTATCCCATTTTAAAGGGCATCCAAATGGCGGTTATGGTGGTGCCTTAAAACAATTATCTATAGGCTGTGCTTCATCAAAAGGTAAAGCTTTAATCCATTCGGCAGGTCAAAGCGGTGATAGAATAGAATGTTGGAAGTGTAAAACACCTCAAAATTCATTCTTAGAAAGTATGGCCGATGCAGCCTCTAGCGTAGTAAAACTATTTGAAGGAAATATTGTCTATATTAATATGATGGTTAATCTATCAGTAGATTGTGACTGCTGTTCAACAGCTGAAGATCCATGCATGAAAGATATTGGTATTTTAGCTAGTTTAGATCCAATAGCTATCGATCAAGCTTGTATAGATTTAGTTAAAAAATCAAATGATCCTGGTAAAGAGCATTTCCTAGAAAGAGTAAACTCTAGAAATGGTATACATACTATTGAAGCTGCTGAAAAACTAGGTTTCGGAACTAGAGAATACGAACTAATTAATGTAGAGTAAAGAAGAATGTCCATTCATTTCTTCTTTTTTTATTGTACTAAGTATGATAAGATTAACATAGGAAAGTAGATGATTATATGACAAAAAAGAATACTAATATACTAAAAGCAGCTTTAGTATTATTGGTAATGCTATTTACATGTTATATTCCAGCAATAGTAAATGCTCAAGACTATGGTAATGGATCCATAGGAATGCAACTAGAATTTAAAAACCAAGCGGAAGACAAGTTTACAGTAGATAGTATAACTATAAACAACGAATTCCCATGGACGAGTGCGCAAGATACTTACATGGTAGATGAAAGAAAACTAATTGTTACTCTAGAAGTAACACCAAAAGGAGAGTATATTCCACGCATTTCTTATTGTGGAGATGATTGTGGAAAGGCTTTTAATGTTGTTAAGGAAGAATCAGGATCAAAATATATCTTTACAGTAACTATTACTGAACCTGAACAAGACTTTACAACCTTTGATTTGGTTGAAGATGAGCCAATCAACAATAACCCCGATAATCCGGACGAACCAAGAACCTGCACAGTTTCTTTCGTCATGAATGGTGGTGAAGAAATACCGGATGCTGAATTCGTGTGTGGGAATCCCGCTCCACCTCCATCATCAGATCAAATTAAGAATGGTGATAGAATATTCGCTGGATGGTATGAGAATGAAGAACTAACTGATGAATATCACTTTGATGTTGATGAAGATAGACATGTATTTGTTTATGCAAAATGGGAAGATCCAAAAGAAAATCCTGAAACAACAGATAATGGTGAAGAACCTCGTTATCACGTAGTACTAGACTTTAATGGTGCTAAGGATAAAGAAGGACATACTAGAATAGAAACTGATTCAGTTGGTTATGTTCCATTTATTGTAACCGAAAACTTTATTGATGAAGTAGGAGTTATTCCTCCTGAAGGACAAACGCTAGTAGCTATCAAAATAAATGGTAAGATTTACGAAATTGATAAAGATTTAGGTTATGAATTAAATAAAGATACAACTTTTGTCTATATTTGGAGTGGTTCTGAAAAGAATAATGAAGTTGAAATAACAACTAGTTCTGGATTCACAGTGTCTTTTGAAGGCGAAGAAGACGAAGAATATGGTCTTACAGTAGTCGATGTTCTTACACTATCTAATGATCAAATATCTGAACTTGGCGTTACTGAAGAACAGTTTAAACAAATAAAAGACCAAATAATTGAAGCTACAAAAGACTATGGAGACTTATTAAATGTTTTCGTAATCGAAGTAGATCATCGTGGACAACAATATACTGGTTCTGTTGAGATAAAAGTTAAAATGACTGAATCGATGAAAAAATATAATAAGTTTAAATTCGTTTATGTTGATGAAGATAATAACTTTAAAGTAGGAGATCTCGTTGATGTAAGAATTGAAGGAGATTATCTAATAGGTACATTACCACACCTAAGTGTATATGCTGTAACAGGTGAATATATAGAGGAAGAACAAACAAACACTAATAACCCTAATACTGGTGATAATATTATATCTAGTATAATCATGTTATCAGTAAGTATACTAGGACTATCAAGTGGAATAATCTACTATAAAAAGAAATATTCAAATAATTAATAAAGACTAGCATAGCTAGTCTTTTATCATAAGGAGTCTAATATGAAAACAAAGAGAAAACTGAAACCATGGGTAATAAAAGCTATAATAATAATTAGTTTACTTGGTGTAATATACTCTTCATATAAGATTATTACAAGAAAAATACACTTAAATGCTAACAATAAGATACAAGAAAGTATAGTAAAAAATATTACTATAAAGGAAATTCCAGGTAATAAAGAAGAATATAGCATAAATTTTAAATCTTTAAAAGAAAGAAACAAAGACACAGTAGCTTATCTAGAAGTAAATAATACTAATATAGATTATATAGTTGTAAAAGGAACTGATAATAGTTACTATTTAAATCATAACTTTGATAAGAAATGGAATGTAGCCGGTTGGATATTTGTAGATTATCGAAATAAACTAGATGGTTTAGATAAAAACATAATCATTTATGGTCATAATATAAAAGATGGTAGTATGTTTGATTCCTTAAAAAATACCCTTAATAAATCTTGGTATGAAAATAAAGATAACCATACTATAACCTTAGTAACAGAGAATAATACCTATAAGTATATTGTGTTTTCGACATATTCCATCACTCCGGAAGATTATTACATTAAAACCACTTTCTCGAGTGATAGTGAATATAAAACATTCCTCAATACTATAAAATCTCGTTCTATCTACAACTACAATGTGGATATATCTACCAATAATAAGATTCTAACTCTATCAAGTTGTATAGGAGATGGAAGCAAAAGAGTGGTATTACATGCTAAACTAGAAGAAGATAACAATGAGTGAAAATTGACTAACTATCCCTACGGCAGTAAAATAACGTTATAAACAGGGGGATAAATAATGAAGAATATTAAAAAAATACAATATATAGGAATGGCAACACTTCTTTTAACAGCTTTTAACGCTTGCTCTAAAGTAACGCCAATCGGCTTGTATCAATATTCCGATAATTATATCGCTAAAACTAAAAATGAAGTAAAAGAAAGAAATGAAAAATTAATTGCTTCGATGATTGAAAACTATAGAGATGGAGATATTTTTATTGGCCCAGACGGGCGTGAATACATCGTAAAAGAGTATCACTATATCCAGCGCGTCTACCCTAAATATCAAGAGGTACTAAATGAAGATGGCGTAACTACAATAGAAGAAGTAATAAAAGCATCAGACGGATGGACATTGAATCCTGAAGAGTGGACAAGTGAAGGAATAGTATATGAATCAACCACCAAAAAAATAGCAGAACCATTCTATGATAATAGCTTTGCAAACACAATAGAAAAAATAGTAGAAAAAACCATTCAAGAATTAGATTGTTTTAAAAAAAGTCTATAATACATAATAATTAAGGAGATTGTAGTTACAATCCATTTTTTAGCTAAAATTGACGTATTTACAGGAGTAGGATATAATCATAATGTGAAGAGGGGGATTAAATATGAGTACTATAAACCAAGCAAAAAGAAAGGCATGCGCGGGATTTGCAGGATTTGTGGCTTTAGTGCTTTTAGTTTCATGTTCAGGGGCAACCCAAAAAGGACTAAGCAAAGCACCTAAGGAATACCATCGTGTTGGAGAGGGAGACGATTTCATAATTGATGGTTTTATTCGAGGAGTCGCATGGGACCATATAAAGGAACCAAATGGGGGAACAAAATACTACGAAATGTTTTCAGAATTTGTCCAAGCAGAAGGCGGAGAAAATGAAGGTTATAAAAGAATTTGTCAGGCCTATCAAATAAATGCAGACTTATCAAAAGTAGACTACTTGCAAGCAAGAGATAGAAACGATACGAATCTTTCTTTAATAAAAAAAGATGAGACAATTAGCGTAGATGGAAAAATATATCGTAAATATTTATTTCTCCAACCAATAGACTTAACTGAATATATAGCTGTGGGGAGGGTTTTAAGCGAAGATCCTTCACGTTTCGTTAAAATACCTGGCGAAGATAAAAAAGTAGCCTTGGTAACAGAAGTGTATTTTCTAGAGGGCAATGAATACGCTGAACAAAAATCAAAAGGGGTTCAAGACATCGTGACTGGATCTGCTTCAGTAAACAAGATAAAGCATTTGCCAGATGGAACTATTTTTCAAGGGCAAGACGAAAAATTTTATGAGGTTCATGAAATATATAGATTAAGACAAGTGGAACCACATTATCGAAATGTCGCGACTCATGGCGGAGTATTAAACGGCAACACTGAAGAAAAGGATGGTCATATCTGGCCAGCTAGTGTACGACCAACGTATGATCCATCTGCTGGATGGGAATTGATTCCTCAAGAGTGGACACCAAATGGTGAAGTATATGAAACAACTACACACGTAGTGGCAGTACCTCTTACCCAAAGCGAACTAGCAGAAAGACAGAGAAGAATGGATCAGGCATACATAGATGAATTAGCAGCCGCAGCTTTAGAGAGAGCAGCCGCAGAGATTCAGGGCGGAAGAGTATTGCGCTAGCAATCTTCTTTAGTACGAAATTTGATAGAATTACATAGTATAAATAAAAAAGTTATAGAAAAGGGGTTTTAAAAATGATAGATAAAAAAAATAATAATAATGGAATAACAAAAAAGGCTGCACTTAGTGCTTTTCTTGTAGCAGCAATTGGATTTGCTGGAACTTTCGGATATAAATCTTACATGTCAGGACGACAACCTATAGAGAGCGCAACAGAGCAAGAACAGGGTGAAAATCAGATATTTAATAATAAAAAAGAGACACTAGGAGAGCCTACTGATGTAAGGTATGATTGTATTGATGGTCAATACTTCTCGCTTACCACTTTTAGGCAAACAGTAAATCTTCTAGTAGATATAGATGACGATGGAAATATATCATACCGAGCACCTGGCGGATTTGCTAAGAGCGGTACTGTGGGCGAAAGAAACATATTAATAGTAGGGGAGCTAGATGAAGATGCAGTTCCAGACAAGGAATTATCAGATGTCGATATGGGTTGTACACTTAATATTAACTATCCAATAAAGAAAATTACTATAGCGGGTAGAGAATGTGTTGAATGTATCATGACTTACCAATCAAATGAAAATACTAGAGAAGTAAAATATGTATATGTTCCAACTGATAATCCGTATTTAAAAGCTAAAAGTAATGATAAAATAACTGCAAAAGATGGATCAAGATATATTAAATTGTCTGGTCAATGGTATAGAGTAGTAGATGTTTTAAATAGTGATAAAGATATCTATATTCCAACAAATCAAGCAGATGTTCCGTATGAAGTATTAGATTTCGCAACAATAACGCCTGAATATCTAGATGGCATACCTGCTGGAACAATAGTTGAAAGAGATGGAATGTTATATTATGTTGTCACATTCCATGAGGTAAAACCTGCTCCAGAACCAGAAATTGATCCAGAAACTGGAGAAAGAAAACAGATTGCAGAAGTAGGTTATCAACTAGTTGGTAATAACAGCAAAGATGAGATGTCATATCAAATTAGAGAAACCGTTATTGCTATTCCACTCTCTTGGGCAATAAGGGAGGGAGATCTAAAAGACGCTTCCCAAATATCATATAAGGAATTAGATTCAATTACTATAGGTGCTAATAAATTTTAATTAACCAATAGAGGATTAGACAAATAATCCTTTTTTTGTGGTTGTAAAATTGAAGGCTGAGTTGAACTTGAAAAAGAAATATATAGTGAGAGGAGAATAAATAATTCTTTGTTTATTAGTTGTAGAAAAATAATAAAAAAATTAGTAAAATATTAATAGGAGATGATTTTGTGAACGAAATATATGAATTTTTAAAGGATTGTGGTACATATTACTTAGCTACAATAGAAGGAGACAAGCCAAGAGTAAGACCTTTTGGAACAGTTAATATATATGATAATAAGTTATATATTCAAACTGGTAAATCTAAAAAAGTTTATAAACAAATAGAAGCCAATGGTAATGTGGAAATATGTGCTTTTAAAGATGGTAAATGGATAAGAGTATCAGGATGTTTAGCAAATGATGATAGAATAGAAGCTAAAAAAGCTATGTTAGATAACTATCCAGAATTAAGAAATATGTATGATGAAAATGATACTAATACTAGTGTTCTATTCTTTACTAATTTAGAAGCTACTATCTATTCTTTTACAGAAGAACCAAAAACAATAAAAATAGATTAAACGAATTATTTGGAATATAAGATTTAATAATACATTTACTTTTAGAATAGATTGGTCGTAATCTATTCAAAATATAATAATAAATACTGAAAGAAGGATTATAAATGAGTTTTATAAATACCATAATTACTAGAGCTAAACAAAATAAAAAGACTATCGTCTTACCAGAAAGTAATGATAGAAGAGTATTAGAGGCGACTGCCAGGATACTAAGAGAAGATATTGCTAATATAATACTTATTGGTAGCGAAAATGAAATAAAAGAAAGTAGTCACGACTTAGATATTTCTAAAGCTACTATTATAAACCCTATAAAATATAATAAGACAGAATACTTAGCTAATAAATTATATGAATTACGTAAAGAAAAAGGTTTAACTCTAGAAGATGCTCATAAACTATTACTAACGGATTATATGTACTATGCTTGTATGTTAGTTAAAGAGGGATTGGCAGATGGGGTAGTATCCGGTGCCTGTCATTCTTCTGCTAATACTTTAAAACCAGCCTTACAGATAATTAAAACCGCTCCAGGTGTAGAATTAGTCTCAGCCTTCTTTCTAATGGTTGTACCCGATTCAGATTATGGTTTTAATGGTACCTTTATATTTGCTGATTGTGGATTAGAACAAAACCCAACCCCGGAAAAGTTAGCCGATATAGCTTACTCTTCCTCTAAATCTTTTGAATTACTAACGGGAGAAAAAGCTATAACTGCTATGCTATCCCATTCAACAAAGGGGAGTGCTAAGCATGATGATGTGAATAAAGTAATTGAAGCAACCAAGATAGCTCATGAAAAGTATCCTACTTTAATTATAGATGGGGAACTCCAACTAGATGCCGCTATTGTACCAGAAGTAGCCGAATCAAAAGCTCCTGAATCTAAAGTAGCTGGTCGTGCTAATGTTTTAATTTTTCCGGACTTAGATGCCGGCAATATAGGGTATAAACTAGTTCAAAGACTTGCTAAAGCAGAAGCTTATGGACCAATTACTCAAGGTATTAATAAACCAGTAAATGATTTATCTAGAGGTTGTACAGCCGATGATATAGTGGGCGTAGTAGCAATTACAGCTTTACAATCTAAATAGTTATATAGGACAATAGAATTGTCCTTTTTTTTGTGCTACAATATATTTGGTGATAATATGAAATTAGCAGGTATGAGTAAATACTTTTCTTATAACTCTACAGTAACACTTAGTTTCTTTTTCATATGTTTCGTTCTCTTGATAATGGACTATATATCTATGCATAAACTAAGTGACTTTTTAGCTCTTCATAAGGGTAGTATATTTAACCCTATGACCTATATAAGATTTGTTACTAATGCTTTTGTAAGTAAAGATTGGAATCACTTTCGTAGTAACTTTGTCTATATATTATTATTAGGCCCTATGCTAGAAGAAAAGTATGGTAGTATAAACTTATTAATAATGATGTTAATAACCTCTGTAGTTAGTAGTATTGCTGTCTATATATTTTCCAATAAAGGAGCTCTAGGAGCTAGTGATATAACCTTTATGATGATAGTCTTAAGTTCTATAGTTAATATTCAAGATGGTAGAATACCTCTTACTCTAGTATTAATAATACTATTCTACGTAGTAGATGAAATAATTAAATGGTTATTACATCTAAATGATAATATAAGTCATCTATCCCATATAGCTGGAGCTATATGTGGTATAGCCTTTGGTTTCTATCTATTATAGAGGTAAATTATGAATAATAAGAGATTAAAAGTAGTGACTATCGTACTATCATTAGTTGTAATAAGTATAATAATATTTACTATAGTTACTTATAATAAAAAAGAAACAATTAAAAGAGAAAATATAACTAGAATAGGTTTAAAAATAATAGTAGATGAAAAAGAGTGTATTGTAAATCTAGCTAATAACGATACTGTATTAGCTATTCAAAAAGAATTACCATTTTCTACACTTTTTACTAAGTATGCTGATAGTGTTTACTACGCTAAACTTAATAAGAATATTGATGTAGATGGAGAAATAGTATCTACAGTTAAAGAAAAGGGCGTATACTATCACACCGGTTGGCAAAGTATTGTAATAGCCTACAAGAAATACACCTTTAAAAAGCAAAAACTAGTATATCTAGGATCGATAAATGAAAATATACCTAGTACTAATAGTATCCAAACTATTACCCTTAAAACTAAAAAGGACTCATAAAGTCCTTTTTATAAAGATAAACTAATAGTTGAGTCATTTCAACGAACTTTTTATTGTTAAAAATATAATAATTAGATAGAATTGTTAATGAAAAGAGGGATAAAAATGATTTATTTAGATTATAGTGCTACAACACCAGTTAACAAAGAAGTAATAGCTTCTTACACTACTGCTTGTGAGAAGTTTATAGGTAATCCTAATTCACTACATAGACTAGGTGTTGAAGCAAAAGAAGTAATTGATGCTTCTACAAAACAAATAGCCAATATACTTAATATTAAAACGTCAGAAATAATATATACTAGCGGAGCTTCTGAATCTAATAATACAGCTATAAAAGGTATTGCTCTAAAATACGCTAATAGAGGCAAACATATAATAAGTACTGAGTTAGAACATTCTTCTATTATTGGTCCATTAAACTACTTATTATCACTTGGTTACGAAGTAGACTTCGTTAGTTTAAAAGATAATGGTGAAATAGACTTAGAAGAATTAGAAAATCTTATTAGAGATGATACTATCTTAGTAAGTATATCTTCTGTTAATAGTGAAATAGGTATTAAACAACCTATCAAAGAGATAAGTAATATAATTAGAAAACACCCTAAATGCTTTTTCCATTGTGATATGACTCAAAGTGTAGGAAAAGAAAAAATAGATTTATCTTTAGTAGATTTAGCGTCTTTTTCTGCTCAAAAATTTTATGGCATGAAAGGCATAGGCATACTATATAAAAGAGAAGGACTTAATATAGAACCATTAATTCATGGTGGTAAGAGTACTACAATATATCGTAGCGGGACCCCGGCTCTTCCTTTAGTTGTTTCAATAGCTAAAGCTTTAAGATTAGCATATGAAGATTTTTCTAATAAGTATAAACAAGTAGAAGAAATGAATAAATACTTAAGAGAAAAAATGAGTAAACTAGATGTTCATATCAATAGCCCTATTAACGCTATACCACATATATTAAATTTCTCTTTAATTAATATTAAAGCCGAAACTATGTTACATGCTTTAGAAAAAGATGATATATTTATTTCTACCCAAACAGCATGTGCTGTTGGTGATTATTCAAGAGCAGTCTACGCAATTACTAAAGATAAAGAAAGATCTTCATCTAGTATGCGTGTAAGTATATCTCATCTAACTACTAAAGAAGAAATTGATACCTTTATATCTTCTTTAGAAAAAAATATTAAGGAGCTAAAGAGATGAAAGTAATCAAAATTACAGCCGTATGGTGTGGTACATGTCTAATAATGAATAAGACATGGAATAAAGTATTAAAAGAAAAGAATATAGAGACTATTAGTTTGGATTATGATATGGATGAAGAAGAAGTACAAGGGTACCAAGTAGGTAAAAAACTACCTGTATTTATATTCATGAATAATAATCAAGAGATAAAAAGGGTGGTAGGGGAACACTCTTACGAAGATATGCTAAAGATTGTGAGTGATTTAGAAAATGAATAGGTATCTAAAATATCTAGTTGTCTTAGTATTGTCCTTTATTTTATTATTACCCAGTACTTATGCTAAGGACATAACTTTATACTTCTTTCATGGAGATGGTTGCCCTCACTGCGCAGCAGAAGAAACCTTCCTAGAAAATCACCAAAATGAATTGAAAGATATAAATATTGTTAAATACGAAGTATGGGGTAATAGTGAAAATAGAGATTTACTAAAAAAAATAGGTAAGAAATTTGATATAGAAATAACAGGTGTGCCAGTTAACATAGTTGGTAATACCCTAGTAAAAGGGTACTTAGATGATTCTAGTACTGGACAAAAAATATTAAACATGATTAATTACTATCGAGATAATGATTATACAGATTATGTTCAAGAATTACTAGAAGGAAATACTGAGGTGGTTAAAACAAATGATAAAGCTACTGAGTATAAAAAGAAAAAATCTACTCATACTATAACTATTCCCATTATAGGCAAGGTAGATTTAGAAAAAGTATCATTATCATTTGCTACAATTATTATAGGTTTAGTAGATGGTTTTAATCCCTGTGCTATGTGGGTTCTATTATTCCTAATAAGTGCTTTACTAGGTATGAAAGATAGAAAGAGAATGTTTATCATAGGTTTTACCTTTATTCTTACTTCAGGACTAGTATACTTAGGTATTCTCCTATCTTGGATCAATATTGTTGTTAAAGTAAGTACTTCAATACTATTTAGAAATATTATAGCCGTAGTAGCTATAATAGGAGGTTTAATTAATCTACGCAGTTATCTTAAGTCTTTAAAAGAAGAAGATGGCTGTGATGTTGTAGATGACAAAAAAAGAAAGAAAATATTTACTAAGATTAAAACTTTCACTAGAGAAAAGAGTCTTGTATTAGCTATGTTAGGCGCCGTGGGATTAGCTATATCTATTAACATAGTTGAACTAGCCTGTTCCGCAGGACTACCATTAGTATTCTCAGAACTACTAACTATTAATAATATCTCGGGGATTCAATCGCTATTGTACGTATTATTATATATATTATTCTTCTTAATAGATGACTTAATCGTCTTCACAATAGCTGTAATAACTATGACATCTACTGGTATATCAAGTAAATACAATAAGTATTCTCACTTAATAGGGGGAATAATAATGCTTATAATAGGTATATTATTAATACTAAAACCAGGATGGTTAATGTTTACCTTTAAATAGATATAATTGTAACAAAAATAAATAAATTATATAAATAAAAATACTCTTTTGGTATAATGATAGAGTAGAAGGATTTATATGAAAAGAAGAAGTAACCAAAAAAATTATTTTATATATACTTTTCTCCTATTAATACTAAGTATTGGTTTAGGCTACGCTTTATTACAAACTAATTTAAACTTAAATGGCTTAGCAAATCTTGGCATTAATAGTTGGGATATACATTTTGCTAATGTTCAAGTAGCTAGTGGTTCAGTAGAAGCTACAACCCCTGCTACAATTAATCCCCAAGATAATACAAAAGTTAATTATGCAATTAAATTAAATATACCAGGAGACTATTATGAATTTACTGTTGATATAGTAAATGCTGGTACCTTACCAGGAGAAATATCTTTAGTTACAGTAAGTGGCGTAGATCCAAATTATGCGGATATAATTATATACTCAGTCAATTATATAAATGGGGTTCCTGTTATGGAAGGAGATATCATAAACGATGGGGCAACTAAAACTATTAAAGTTAAAATTTATTTTGAACCTGATATAGATAGTGAAGATTTGCCTACCGACAATTTTATCTTAAATCTTGCCTTAGAAATAAACTATGTTCAAGCGGATGATAGAGAAACAACATCTAGCACTTTATTACAAGATTTAGCACCAAATAATAGTTGTATAACAAAATATAATGGTCAAGTAACAGAACAAGTTGGACAAACTGTAACAGCTAATAATATCTACTTTGATAATTGCCTAGATAAAAGAAATGTAATATTTGGTGGCTACTGCTGGCAAATAATACGTACTACCGAAACAGGTGGTATAAAAATGATCTATAATGGTCTACCACAAAATGATAAATGTGAAAGTACTAGAGTGGAACAACGGGGTATTATTGGAACTGAAGGTGACGAAAAATATCTTGCTAATAATGTATTATATGGTAATAATTTTACATACAATCCAAACGAAAATACTTTTACATTACAAAATACATTTACTGCTACATGGAGTGATTCTACATATGAAGATATAATAGGTACATATACTTGTTATACTAATTCTACTACCTGTACAACTCTTTATAGTATAAATGGTTATAAATCTAATACTACAGGCTATGGATCTGATTATACAACTGGTTATGTAAATTATTATGAGATAGGTACAAGTCCATTTAATGCTCAATATGCTTCAACTTCTAAAATAGGTTATATGTTTAATAAAACCTATCATGCCTTAGAAAGATATTTAACTACGACACCAATAAAATATGGTAATAACTTTACTTATGATTCAAATACAAATACTTATACTTTATCTGGTACTACTAAAACGGTAAGTAACTGGTCAACAGGCTATAATACTATCAATAATACTCATTATACCTGCTGGAATACCAGTGGAACTTGTAATACAATTTCTTATATTTACTATACAACCGATGAACTTGCTAGATATTTCGACTTAAAGGATGGTAAAAATATAAGCGACGCCTTAACTGAGATGTTACATGCTGATAATGTAAATCGTTACAATTCAACAATTAAAGGCTTAGTAGATGCTTGGTATGCTCAAAAAATGGCATCTTATACTGATATGTTAGAAGATGTAGTTTATTGTAATGATGGAACTATACTTGATTTAGCTGCTATGAATCCTAACGGTGGAAATACCTATGATAACTTTTGGATGACATTTAAAAACAATAATCAAACTACATCACTAGTTTGCAACAATTTAACAGATCAATTTGCCGTAAGTAATAATAAAGCTAAATTAACATATCCTGTATCTTTAGCAACAACAGAAGAACTAGCTAATATTACCAGTGATTCACTACGAAGAACCGGAACATGGTATCATAATTTAACACCTAATTACTATGCTAGTGCCTCTGGTTTCGACTATGTTGTTGATGTAGATGGTTCCATAGGTTATGTTTCAACTAGTCAAAATGGAGGAGTTCGTCCTGTAGTATCTTTAGGACCTAACACAACTATTTTTAGTGGAACAGGGTCTGAAACTGAACCTTGGATTGTCGATCCGCCGAGTAATAGTTGATAGAAAGGACCAGTAATATGCAATCTAAAATACAAAACTTACTAAAAGATAAAAAAAGTGTTATAATATTTGGCGTAGATGGGGTATTAGCCCGCATGGAATTTGGTGAACATACCCATTCTATAAATGATGAAGAGACCTGGGATAAATTAATTGAATCAGGTATAGAATTATACCAAGATGTAAGACCATTTAAAACTATGCAAAACTTTTTAAAAGGTAAAAATATGGATAACATATACGTAATTACTAAAGTAACTAATAATAAGGAGTTTTTACAAAAACTATCATTCCTAAAAAGTAATTATAATATTAAAGAAGATAATTGTTATATGGTCTTTAAAGATAAAGATAAATTACTACTTATAGATGAAATAAAAGAAAAATATCCTGATTTAGATGATAAATATATAATATTTGTCGAAGATAGTATAGATACACTAAATTATGTAATGCTTAATTCTGAATATTCTACAATGCACATATCTTCATTTTTAGAATAAATAGAGGTGATAAAATGTCTAAAAAAATGATTTTAATAGGAAGTATACTAATAGTATTTGTTGTTATATTTACTATTACTCGTAACTCATATTCTCTTAAAGAAGATGATGATAATATAGAAGAATTAAAAATTAGTTTATCAAGTATATCTGAAGTAGAAGAGGTAGAAACCGCTAAGAGTTTGTCTAGTCCAGTAATAATCGATAATAGTATTGAAAATATAGACTTTTCATTTCATAACCCTGGAGACTATATTCGTTTTACTTTTAGCATTGATAATATAAGTAATATAGATGGCAGGATAGACAAAATAACTACTAAAGGAATAAACTGTACAGGAGATTACTCTAAAGAAGAACTAGAATCTATCTGTAAGAATATTTCTATTGATTTATTTTATAATAATAGCAATAAAGAAATTAAAGAAGGGGATATCTTATTTGCTAATAGTATAACCCCCATAAACGCTGCTATAATATACAACAATGGTCCTAATGTAAAAGAAGATATAGATGTTAATATCGATGATATGAAAATCGAGCTTACTATAGTAGAAAACAAATAAATTATTATTTAGTATTAATGTTCTTCCTTGTATATATTTATTATTTATGGTACTATCTAATTGGTGATTTATATGAGCAGATTATTTGACAGAAAGATAAACGAAATTATAATTTATGTGACTCCTGAGATGAGAAAAAAAAGTTTAGAATATACTTATCAAGCTATGAAAGACCAAATAGAATTGAAAAAATTTTATGAAGCTGCTGGGGATTTGCAAGCTGGTAGTCTAAATGCAGCCAATGGACTATATAAAAGTCCTAGAGGTACTAATTATATGCCTTCAGAAGGAGGAAGAACGCTTACTCTAAAAAAAAGACCTAAATAATAAACATTCACTACTTTAACTAGTGAATGTTTTTTTTACAAGATTATTTGTCAAATCAAGTGCAACAGTTTGTTAAATACTCATTAAATATTTCATTTGGTGTTTTATAATCTAGACATTTTCTTGGTCTATTATTTAGAAGTTTAAGTACATCTTGAACTTCTTTTTCATTCGTTTTAGATAAATCCATATGCTTCGGATAAAACTCTCTTAATAGTCCGTTTGAGTTTTCGTTTGTTCCTTTTTGCCATGCACAATATGGATCTGCAAAATACATATTTGTATTTAGCTCTTCTTCTATCTGTTTCCAACCTGCAAATTCTTTCCCACGGTCACAAGTAATTGTTTTAATGGCTTCATTTGGAAAATCCTTTAATAATTCAATAATTGCATTAGTTACTGTCTCTTCTTTTCTATCTGGAATCCATTTGACTAAATATAGTCTAGACTTTCTTTCTGCAAGTGAAACAAAACAATATTTACTTTTTAATGTATAGTTGTCTAATTTACCTGATACAACAGTATCTGCTTCCCAATGACCGAATGTATTCCTTTTATATACTTCTTTAGGTCTTTTTTTAATTGTTTTACCTAAGTTAAATCTTCCTCTTGTTTCAGCTGGTCTTTTAAATGAACCTTTTCTTCTTAAATGAATAATCGAAACCTTAGGAATGTAGCCATAATGAATCCATCTATAAATGGTCGATATCGATGGGAATTTTAATGGTTTATTTTCATCAATTCTATTAACTATTTGATCCGGTGACCAGTGTAACTCTATTTTATTCTTTATATATTCTACTGTTGAACAATTAATAATAGAGTTCCTATGGCACTTAAGTCTTCTCATTTTATATTTATTGTTTGCATCAGTTGGAACGTATCTTGTCGCTGAATAATGAATTCCTGTTTTGTAAGAATTCCTTTTCAACTCTCTTGAAATGGTAGAAACATTCCTATTCAAAAGTTTAGCCATTTCTCTTAAACTCATTTTCATTTCTTTAAATTTGCTTATACAAGCACGTTCTTCTATGGTAAGATGTATATAGTTCATATATTTACTCCTTAATGTTTGATTAGACACCAACATTATATCATGAGTAATATATGAACTTTTTTGATTAAAATTATTCAAGTGTTGCACTTGTTATTATAAATTATCACAAAGAAAAAGGTTCAATATGAACCTTTAAAAACTATTACCTTCTTCAGGCGTCGCATTATCAGATATATCATAAGAACTATCTTTATCATAATCATATACTACAGGAGCATCATAACCACCTAAACTATCATTAACATAAGCAAATGGGGTATCCTCTAGTGAAGAAACGAATGTCTCCATAATTGCATTTTGCTCTTCTTCTGATAATTCAACAGCTTTACTTTCATCAAATTCAGCTATTTTAGCATTATATGTTGTATTCATATTTAAGTTGATTTTAATAAACTCATCACCATTTTTAGCAGATCCAGTAAATCTTAACTTGCTTGAAGAATTACTTGTTTCAGTAGATAATGATATATCTCCAGAAATGCTCTCAGAATCACTCTTAATTACATAACTGAAATCAATCGCATTTTCTTCCAACTTAGTTATCTTAAGTGTAGCTATTTCTTCGTCAGTATATTTGATACTAGCATTAGTAACTTCTCCATCTTTTACACCAGTTATTGAAATATTATCATCAGATCCATCATCAAGTATTTTTCCTTCAAAATTACCTTCATTATAATAGAAGTATAATAATTCAACATCTTTTCCTTCGTCATTTCCATATAAGTCAAAGCCAACTACGTCATTTTTTTTGTTAGTATAAATATTAATAGTTACTTTTAAATCATCATCGAAATCATCATCAGCAATAGAGTCCATTTCTTTTTTAAACTCATCTTTACTCATGCCTAACTTTTCGATTATTTCCATTGCTTTACTATCTTCGTATAGTCCATTAAATATAGCTTTAACATGAGTAATCATTCTCTCTTTGTTAATAACATAACTATTTTTAACTACTTTTACTTCTGTACCATTAACAGTAAAAGCAGAATCCTCTTTTACAAAATCTTCTTCTTTAAAATTTGCAATTATACTATTGGTTACATTTTCTATTAAGTATATATAATCACTAGTATTAGCGTTTTCAACAATGTCAAACATTTCGCTATAACCCTCTTGCTCAGCAAGATTAACAGATTTTACTAATCTTTCATCGCCAGATAATTTATAGTATAAATAATCATTCTTTACGTAAGCAGTTCCACCGATTTCTTTCTTATTCTTGTCAACCATAGAAGCTTTAGCTTCCATTTTTTTGTTTTGAGCATCAATTCCACCACTGAAACTAAATGTATAGTCTTTAAAATCACTTATTCCATCAACATTAGAATCTACATTAAAGGTAATCTCTGTAGAACTTGTTCCAACATTTACTTGATTTAATACTTTTCCTACATTAGTTCTCATTGTTTTAATGGTACTCTCAAATACATTCTTTGGAGAACTCATATAAGCACCCTTTATCATAGGATATACTACAAAGTATCCAACTAATGCTAAAACTACTAGAATTCCTATTATTATAATAGGTTTCTTAATTCCTTTCTTTTTTTCTGGCTGTGGATTAGTATCCCCACTAACAGGATTTTGTATAGCAGTACCCGCTACCGGAGGAATTTGGTTCAAATCGGTCTGTACTGGTTCAGGGACAGTATTATTAGTTGTCATATTTTGTATTTCAACACCTCCATTGCTAGGCTCCCCTGGCGTTAAAGTAATTGGCTCACTCTCAACTGGAGTAGGACTTACTTCTTGATTTACAACTCCACTAATATTGGTAGAAATATCACCAACAGGACTATCATTTCCTATTGGAGCTTCATTAACAACAGAAGTTGTTCCGATATTATCTACTTGAGTAGGTGTAACTGTTGGATTAGCACTCCCTACAGGGGTAATTTCTACATTTTCTGGTGTAGGAACACTATTTGTATTATTCTCCTCGTTCATACATTTCACTCTCTTTCTATCATATAAATACATTATAACAAATAAATCCCATTATTAATATAAAAATTTTATATAATTCTTTAATTGTCTCAAATATTTGATATAATAGAATAAAAATAAGGTGTTAGGCAATGAGAAATAACAATAAAAAACTAAATATATTCATATACTTTATATTAGTATTAATACTATATTTATTATTCGAATTATTCACTACAATCTTCATGGAGCCATTCGCTTTCGTAATTAAAAACGGAAAATACAGCGTACATCTCCTAAGTGAAGTATGTTGGTTATTTATTATTATTTGCACCATATTCTTATTTAAAAAAGAAAAAATACTTTCTAATAAAGAAGAGGGCTTTTTTAAAACGCTATTTATATGTTTCCCTTTAACATTAATAGCTCTTGTTTATTTTTCTATCAGTAGTAAACAGCTCTTAGATGCTAAAGCAGTCCACGTAATTAGCTTAATGCTTTATAGTTTTTCTATTGGTCTAGCCGAGGAATTACTAGTTCGTGGTTGGATATTAAATTTGTTTCTTGATAAGTATAATAAGAATAGAAAAGAAGTTATTTTATCTATTATTTTTAGTGCCCTAGTATTTGGAGGAATGCACATTACTAATCTATGGTATGGAGGCCAAACCTTATCAGAAACTATAGCCCAAATAGTATTTGCAACTGGTGCCGGTTTCTTCTTTGGTGCTGCCTACTTTAGAACTAAAAACATCATAGCTTTAGCTTTTCTACATGGTTTCTATGACTTCAGTATCTTACTGGAAGATATTAATAAGATAAGAGAATGTACCTCGCTGCCAGTAAGTGTTAATGTAAGTATGTATAGTTTAACATTAACCACCATACTAAGTTTAATACTCGTAATATCAGGCTTTGTAATTATAAGAAAAAGTAAAACTAATAAATTCTTTAAAATAGAGACAACTGAGTTAATTGAATCTAAAGATAGTAATTTTAAAGTAAAATCTATATTTGCTTGTATTGTTTTATATTTCATAATGATTAGTCTACCAACTAGTTTATTCAATGTAAATAAAGAAGAATCAATTAAGAAAGAAATATGCTATAATTATCCGAAAATAATAATGAATAATATAGAAACTACTTATAATAATTATAAAAGTTATACTATTAACAATAATGATATTAACTATATAATACAAAATAAAAATAAAAAACTAATATTAAAAGTTAATAACAAATCATATGAAATAGATAAAGATATCGTAGCTCTAAATGTTGTTAATAACAATGATAACTATATTGTTTATTACCTTACTAGTGAAGAAAATAGTAGTAACACAATTATTCACTATTCTAAATACATAGTAAAAGACCAAATATCATTAGAAGAAAACTATATAAAAGAATTCATACAATCATTTACTACTTATGGTATGTCAATAGCTAGTACGTTAGGGACAATAAAAGAAAGTAATTACGATTATATCTTTCCTATGGTAAAGGATTATAATAATAATTTCTTCCTTATAGATGAAGAGAATGTCGTTAGATTGGTAACAATAGATACCAAGAAAAAAAGCGACTTAGTTACTAAACAAAACAAAGCAAATCTACTTGAACTAACCAACAAATATCAAAGTATTATACCTTTTATTAATTTTAATAACGACGAGTACATTGATGCTTATCAAGAAAAAATTCTTACTACAAACTCTATATTAAGTTATACTTATTCTCAAGCCGTTGCTAAAAGGCAAGATACTAACAAATACACAAATATATCTAATGAAGAACTACGTTCTTCACTAAAAAATGACTATAATATAGAAATAGGGGATATAACTAGTTTTAATATTAATAATGGTTTAGTAAACTTAATCGATAATAACTGGGTATATACCCAAACCGAAAATTTGCCTATAAAAGAAAAAGTAAGTAAAATTACTAATAGTTATTTTAGTAGCGAAGACTTCATTATTGAAGAAAAAGCAGGATTTATATATGGAGATACAATTAACAAATACAGTGATCTTAATAGTGCTATATATCAAAATGAAGATATAGAAAGCTTAAAAAACTACTTTACCAAAAATATAGATTCTTTTGTTACATTTAAACATACCTTTAAATATAACAAAGAGACTGATAACTATTACTACTTTAGTACCACAATAGAATAAATCATACTATAGAGGAGGTGTTTTTATGAACGTATACAAAACTTTTCTAGAAACGCAATACAATGAGATAAAAGGGCAGGATCTCAACGCCAACGAAAAAGCAATAAGAAAGCTGTGTAAGATATTAAGACTGCCAAGATATGAGGACTGCTTATCTGTTAATAAAGGTTATACAGTCATGAATAATGACCTATGTAAAGTGATAACTATTTTTTATAAAAATAAAGCTATCAATATAATTCTTATGTCATATGGCTTCGCAATAGCTACGTACCGTCTAAATGAAGAATACTCTACTACTAGGACTTATTTGTATAATCCCCAAAAAGATTCTAATTCAACTAGCGTGTCATATCCTTATAGTTCGGAAATAGACAACAATTCTCATGATGCTCTCACTATAAAAGACGGTAATTATTGGATAGAGTATATAAACGAACCGCTTGCTGAAGAAATACCCGATTTAGGAAGAGAAACTTATAATAATAGTGCCATAATTGTACATACTGGAGATAACAAAAGTATTAACATGAGAAGCCATTCTAGGGGGATCGTATTTGACAGTGAATTTGCTAAACAAGAGTTTCATTATATTAAAAGACTTACTAGAAGAGAAAACAAACAAAGTCTTGAAAACATTCATTATTTCCATGATCGAAATTCGCTTTATCACCTAATGCGTATAGTAGACGTGGGTAGTATTGGTTTCATTGGCGTTGCAACTCTAATAGAACCTATTTATTCATTAAACTTCAATATTTTTACACCAGAAGAAAAAGCTGCATATGGTAGGATTAGTATAGGCAAGGATAATAGACAAC
>CAMYYH010000007.1 GCA_947303405.1 uncultured Mycoplasmatota bacterium | reverse complement strand
TTCTGTAATGATAGAAGTATAAGAGCATTAAATGGATGGAATCCAGATGGTGGAATGACAAATGTATATCTACAATTCAAGGAATATAGTGTAACAAGTGATTTAAGTTGTACAAACACAACCGATCAATTTAGTATAAGCAATAATAATGCAAAATTAACTTATAAAGTAGGATTAATGTCAAGTCCGGAGATGAACATTTTAAATAATAGCAATGCACGAAAAACGGGACAATATTATTGGCTTGCTTCGCCTTACTATTTCGGCGGCAACCGCGCTTACGGTCGTTTCGTGAGCACGAGCGGTGACATGAGCATCTACTACGTCACCAACGCTGGCGGCGTGCGTCCGGCAGTTTCACTAAAAAGCGAGGTTTCATTTAGTGGAGGAACCGGATCAGAAGCTGATCCTTGGATTGTTGAGTAGTTTACTATAGTTTCAATAGAGAAGAGCAATCTTCTTTTTTTTTATGTTATTATGGTATATTTTTTATAGTAGGTGAGTCTATTATGGTTTTAAAAAATAGAAGACGCTTTGTTAATCATAAGAAGAAAGTAATGTTATTATCAATATTCTTTTTACTTTTATTTATTACTGTAGGTTATGCTTATTTAAGTGCGGCTTTATCTATAAATGGAAGTACAACTATTGCTTCTAATACATGGGATATTCATTTTGCTAATTTAAGTGTCACGGATGGATCTGTTACGGCTATAACACCTGCTGAAATACAAAGTGGGAATACTAGTATTAATTATTCTGTTGAATTAAGTTTGCCTGGTGATTATTATGAATTTAGTGTTGATGTAGTAAATGGGGGAACTCTTCCAGCTAAGGTATCTTTAGTTAATATTCAAGGAATCAGTAATTCTGCTTTGCCATATTTAGAAACTAGTATAATGTATGATCTTGGTACTAATGTTCAAGTAGATGATTTATTAAATCCTAATTCTAGCAAAAAAATAATTGTTAGAGTGGCATATATAGAAGATTTAAAT
This sequence comes from uncultured Mycoplasmatota bacterium, assembly GCA_947303405.1. GTDB lineage: Bacteria > Bacillota_I > Bacilli_A > RF39 > UBA660 > Coprovivens. The sequence goes on along the minus strand of CAMYYH010000007.1, from coordinate 34,668 downwards.
TCTTTACCTGAAGATGATATAGAACTTGATTTGACTTTTATTATTAGTTATGTTCAAACCAGTGAGATGGAAACAAACGCTAGTAATTTATTACAAAATTTAGCGGTTACTAATTCTTGTGTAACCAAGTATAATAGTTCGGCACATGAGCAAATTGGTGTATGGTCCTTGCCGGAGAATGTATATCTTGATAGGTGTGAAGATAAAAGAAATGTTATATTTGGAGGTTTTTGCTGGCAAGTGATAAGAACAACTGAGGCTGGGGGCCTTAAATTGTTATATAATGGGGAACCAGTAGAGGGTAAGTGTGAATCGACAAGAGAGAATCATAAGGGAATTGTTGGTAATAGCAGAGTATTTTCAACAGGAAATTCGGAATATCTTTATGGCAAATTATTTACATATGATGTGTCAAGCAACCAATTTACTTTAATGGATACGACTCTTTCAGAGTGGACTAGTTCGACGTACATGAATTTAATAGGTCAATATACGTGTAGAAATAAAACAGGTAAGTGTTCGAATATATACTATGTTGGTCCGTCTTCGACCAGTACGACAACCGATTTATTTTTATACAAGATAGCAGATACTAATTATGCTCAGATTGGGGAAAGCCCGTTTAATACTAGAGATAATAGTCCGGCTATGGTGGGCTATATGTTTAACAAAGTGTATGATAGGCATACAAAATATACAAGTTCAACGACCTATAAATTTGGAAAGCGGTTTACTTATAATAATGGCACTTATACTCTTTTTGGAAAAACAAAAACTATTGGTGATTGGGAAGAAATATATGAAGAATTTGATCTTCTCCATTATACTTGTTGGAATTTAACAGGTGAATGTAGCGAATTATCATATATTTATTATGTAGATTTAGATGAGGATGCTGATGCATATTATATAAATTTGACAGATGGAAAAAGTCTTGAGGACGCTTGGGAGGAAATGATAAATGATAATGGCGTAAATAAATATAATTCAAGTGTTAAGGGGCTTATAGATTCGTGGTATGCACAAAATTTATTAAACAAAACGAGAATGATTGATGATGCGATTTATTGCAATAATAGGTATATAGATTGGGAATCTCCTTTATATATTCATGGGTGGGACCCTAATGGGGGACAAGTCGCAGAACCTGCGATCTTTGAGGATAGAATTGGTACACTTTTGACTTGTAATCAAATTACTGATCAATTCTCGATTAATAATGATTTGGCTAAGCTAGTGTATCCTGTAGCTTTAATTTCTGGTAATGAAATTGGGGGTCAAAGTTCTACGTTTAGAAAAACTGATGCTCCCTGGTGGACTAGTACTCCGGCATTCTTTTCTACTGAGGCAAGTGTGTATGTGATTCTTCCAAATGGTAGTGTGGGTACTTTTTCGGTGGATATGTCCTATGGTCAAGTAGCTGGAGTGCGGCCTGCTATAACTCTTAAACCGAGTGTAGTAATATCAAGTGGTACTGGATCAGAAGCTGATCCTTGGATTGTTGAATAAAATAAGAAATATCTTTTGATATTTCTTTTATAGTGAGTTAGAAAATGATATAATAGTTAAGTAGATTTTCTTAAGGGTGGTATAATGGGGAGTATTCATAAGTTTTTAAAATCTATTAATTATGAAGATACTAATGGAGACTTTGAAGAAGCCTCTATTTCTAGTGTAAGAGTTAATAAAAAGAAGAACTTATTTGAAGTATTTATTAGTAGTGATAGACCCATTAATCCAGTAGCAAGTTTAGAATTAATAAAATGTGCTTCTAAGGGAATAAATGGTGTACATGATTGTCATATTAATTTTATGTATGATACATATGAGGATGATGATATCTTAGAAGCATTTAAAGTATTATTAGGTGACCTTATTATAGAAAGGCCTTCTTTAGTGTCTTTAGAAAACAAAAATATAAGTATCGAAGATGATGAGATAACTGTGGAATTGGATAGTCGTAGTGAAGAGTATGACTTAGTAAAAAAAGAGTTGGAAAAACTTGGAAAAAGATTAGAAGAACTGGGTTTTTATGAAATGATAATAAATACGGCTATTAATCATGATAATGAAAAGAAAATACAAGATGAGATAGAAGCTGATAGGAACAAAGTAATTGAAGTAGATTATGTTCCAATGGATGAGAGTAATTATAGTAATGGGAAATGGAATTCTAGAAAGAAAGTTTCTTATTCTAGAGAAGGTGTAGTTACTATTTCAAGCATAGATAGAGAAGAGAATAATGTTCATTTAGAAGCTTATGTATTTGGGTCTGAGTTTAATCAGATTAAAACCAAGGATGGAAGAGAGATATTTTTAATTAGTTTAAAAATAAGTGATAATACGTCTAGTATTTTAGCTAAATGTTTTGCTAAGGATGAGGAAGATTTCTTGGCTAAGAGTAAAGAGTTAAAGAATGGTACTTGGTGGAGTTTTAAGGGGCAAGTAAGATTTGATGCTTTTGCTGATGATTTAGTATTTAATTTTAGAAGTTATGAGAAGTTAGAAGATATTCCTTCTTTTAAAAGAATGGATAATGAAGAAGAAAAGAGAGTTGAGTTGCATGCGCATACGATGATGAGTCAAATGGATGGAGTCTGTGACGAAGTGAGATTAGTTAAACAAGCCATGGAATGGGGACATGCGGGGATTGTTATTACTGATCATGATTGTACTCAATCTTTTCCTCATGTTTTTGGCGAAGTTACTTCTTATAATAAGAACCAAAAGAAGAAAGCTCAGGCAAAAATAGATGATTTGAAGAAAAGTTTAGAAGAAATAAAAGAAACTGGTAATCAAGAGGGTATAGAAGAATTAGAAAAGATGATTGCCCAAGCTGAAGAGGATAAGAATAATTTAAAAAGATTTAAAGCAGGATATGGAGCAGAAATAGAATTATGTGAATCATATTTAAATGTTTGTTATAATCCTAGTGATGAAGAGATAAAAGATAATACTTTTGTTGTATTCGATACAGAAACAACTGGATTTAATCCTGGTATTGGGGATGCAATGATTGAAATAGGTGGAGTAAAAGTTCATAATGGTGAAATTATAGATAGATTTGATGAACTTATTAATCCTGGTCATCATATTGATGAGGTAATTACTAGTGTTACGGATATATCTGATGACGATGTTAAAGATGCTGATATGGAAAAAAATGTTGTTATTAGATTTAAAGAATGGATTGGTAATCTACCATTAGTAGCTCATAATGCAACGTTTGATAAGAATATGTTAGATATGGCTTATTATAAGTATGATTTAGGAAAACTTAGTAATCCAATTATAGATACTTTAATGTTATCTAGGGTAATAAATAGAGATTTAAAGAAACATAGTTTAAAATCATTAGGTAAGTTTTATGGTATAGATACTGGGGAAGCAGATGATGAAGATGAAGAAAATGTTAATGAGGGTAGTAGTGTTTCGGGAAGTATCATAGATGAAGAAATAGGGAGTGCTTTTAAGTATATTAGAGTAGATGATGAGGATGTATTAAAAGTAACTAAGGAAGAATATTACGATGTAGATATTAATACGGAAGAGAGAGTAAAACATTATCGCAATATATATAGCTTAGAGGCGTTACACAAGGCTGCTAAGACAGAAAAAGTAAAAATAGATATAGATGTAAATGATGGAATAGAATTAATTGAGGATATAAAAGTTATTGATTTACATCCAGCTAATAATGAGATAGAAATAAAATATAGAGATAGTTTTGGAGAAAAAAGTCTAATAATTAATATTTATGTAGGTCAACACCATGGTGCTGATGTTGACTCGGAGAATACTGCTTATATATTTAATAAGATGTTAAGTCAAATAGAAGGTATTAAAACTATTGGAGATTTGAATAACTTAAAGGAGTTAGAAGAGATAGCTTTTAAAAATAATAATAAATATTTAGAACATATTGGGGAATTAGTATCTTATAAGAACTATGTATATAAACCTGGTGAAGAAGAAGTAGTAGAAGATAAGTTTGGTTATCCTTTTGAAAAGTTTGGTAATAAAGAATATAGATGGAAGTTTGAATGGTGTCATGAAGATTGTTTACAAATGTATGAAAATATACCTAGTAAGACTTTTAGTGAACATATAGCTAATACTTATGATAAGAGTAAACATATTACGTTTATAGCTAAGAATAAAGTAGGACTTAAGAACCTATTTAAGATAGTAAGTTATGCTAATACTAATTTTATCCAAAAGAATGCTAGAATACCTAGAAAAATATTAGAAGAAAATAGAGAAGGATTATTAGTTGGTAGTGCTTGTTTAAATGGAGAAATATTTAATATAGCTTTAACTAGAAAAGAAGAAGAGTTAATTAAAGCAATGGAATTTTATGATTATATAGAAGTACAACCTCCGGAGAATTATTCTCATTTACTTAGAGGGCATGATATTAGTAATATTGATCATTTGTATAAAGTTATTGAAAAGATAATAAGATGTGCTAAAAAAGCTAATAAGATAATTGTTGCTACTGGAGATGTTCATAATATTAATAGAGATGATTTGGTTTATAGAGAGATAATAGTTAATCAAAATGTTCCTGGTAAAGGTAGACATCCTTTAGCTAAATATTTAAATGGTAAGAGTAAAAAGAATAATAATGAAGATAATATCAAAAAAGTTATTAGTAATGCCGAAGGAATGGGGAATATTTTAAGTGATATAGAAGTAAAAGTATTGAAGTATATTTATGTATTAACGAAGATTAAATTAATACCTATTACAGCTTTAAATATAGCTAATATATATAATGTTAATAAGAAGAATGAAAAAGAAGATATATTTAAAGGTAAAGATGGAGAAAATGAAAAGTTAAAGATGGTATCTAGTACTTTAAGAAAACTATTGGTGGCAGGTATTTTAAAAGAAAGTGATGGGATATATGAACTAAATGGTTACTATAATGATAGTGATAATGTTATACAAGGTCATATACCTAATCAATTTTTTAGAACTACTAAAGAGATGATGAATGAGTTTGAATTCTTAGAGGATAAGGAATTAATTAAAGAAGTAGTAGTGACTAATCCAAATAAAATAATAGATATGTTAGAAGAGATAGAAGTAGTAGTATATCCGGATAAACCTTATTCGCCTATTATTGAACATTCTCAAGAAACATGTCGGGACTTAGTATTTGATAAGGCTCATAGTATGTATGGGGATCCTTTACCTCCTAATATAGAAGTTAGGATAGCTCAGGAATTTTATGGAGATAAGATAACTGATTTAGTAAAGGAACAAATAAAGATAGATAATCCTGAGATGACAGATGACGACATTAAAGAAGTATTTACTCCGAAGTTACATGAGGTAATAATGAGTGGATATGATGGAGTTGTTGCGTTAAAGAAAGCTCAAGTATTAAGAAATACTGATGAGGAGTTAAGTGATGAAGCAGCTACACAAAAAGCTAAGGATCAATTAACTGGTATTATTGGTGGAGGATTTGACGTTATTTACTTAATTGCCCAAAAATTAGTTAAACACTCTAATGATGATGGATATTTAGTTGGTAGTCGTGGTTCGGTTGGGTCATCGTTTGTTGCTTCAATGATGGGGATTACAGAGTGTAATGGTTTACCAGCACATTACTATTGTCCAGATTGTCAACATAGTGAGTTTAATGATGAAGATGGAGTTCCTTATTCAGAAAACTATCCTTCAGGATTTGATTTACCAGAGAAGAAATGTCCTAAGTGTGGGGCGATAATGATTCACCAAGGGAATGATATGCCGTTTGCAACATTCTTAGGATTTGCTGGAGAGAAAGTTCCAGATATCGACTTGAATTTCTCGGGAGATAACCAGTCATCAGCTCATGAATATACGAAAGTACTATTTGGGACTGATAATGTATATAGAGCGGGAACTATCGGTACAGTTGCTGATAAAACGGCATATGGATATGTTCAAGGTTATTATGAAGAAAGATTATATGATAAGTTAAAGGTAGAAGCAGATAGTTATGGATTGCCTATTACAGGTAAAGATGAATTAAAGAAAAAAGGTATTATTAAATCTTATATGAGGATACCAGAGGTTGAAAGACAATCAGTTGGGTGTACTGGAGTTAAAAGAACTACCGGACAACATCCAGGAGGAATAGTTGTTGTTCCTGGTTATAAAGATATATGGGATTTTACACCATTTCAGTATCCGGCTGATGATCCGACAAGTGCTTGGCGTACGACACACTTTGATTATCACGCAATAGATGCGGATTTATTAAAACTAGATATACTTGGACACGATGATCCTACCGTACTTAGAATGTTACAAGAGTTAGCTACTAAGTATATTACTAATGGGGAAGTATTTGATGTAACGAAGATTGATTTAGGGGATCCCGATACGATGAAAATATTTACTGGTCCAGAAATACTTGGGGTAGATCGTTATGAACTTAGAGGATTAACTGATAAGAATGGAAGAAAGTATTGCCCTACTGGGACTTTAGGAGTACCAGAGTTTGGAACGTCATTCCTATTAGGAATGCTAGAAGAGACTAAACCAACGACTTTTGCAGAGTTAATTAAGATATCAGGATTGTCACATGGTACTGACGTATGGTTAGGAAATGCTAGAGACTTGTGTACTCCTAATGCTGAAGGAGTTATTCAGGTACCATTTAAAAATGTAATAGGTTGTCGTGATGATATTATGGTTAATCTAATTCAATGGGGAATGAATCCGGCTAAAGCATTTAAAATAATGGAGTTTGTTAGAAAAGGTAAACCTAGTAAAGATCCGACAGCCTGGGCTGATTTTGCTAAGACTATGAGAGAATCTAATATACCTGAATGGTATATAGAGTCATGTTATAAAATTAAATACATGTTCCCTAAAGCCCATGCTACAGCTTACGTTACTTCGGCCTTTCGTATAGCTTGGTTTAAGGTACACTATCCAATACTATATTATTGCGCCTATCTATCAATAAGAAGGGATCAATTTGATATAGCTTCTATGATAGGTGGTAAAGAAGCTATTAAAGCTAAAATAGATGAGATAGATGAAAAAGGAAATAGTGCATCTAATAAAGATTCCGATACAAGAGATACTTTATTGTTATGTTTAGAGATGTGTTGTCGTGGTTTCTATTTTAAAAATATAGATGTTGATAAGAGTGATGGCAAAAAGTTTGTTATTACGGATGATGAAAAAGGATTAATTATTCCATTTAGAGCTTTAGATGGTTTGGGAGAAAATGTTGCTTTAGCAATTGTTAAAGCAAGAGAGGCTGGACCATTTATATCACAGGAAGATTTAAGATCTAGAGGTAAAGTTAACCAAAGTGCGATGGATAAATTGAAAGAACTAGGTTGTTTAGATAATTTACCAGAAAGTAATCAGTTAAGTTTGTTTTAACTGATTATTTTTTGTATAAAAAAAGTGGTTAGTCTTTAACCACTTTAGTACTTTCATATAAGTAACTGCCATCTTTCTTAGTTACAGTTATTTCATATTTTTTGAATTTTTCTATTTCTTCATCACTTAGTTTTTCTATATCGATACTATCTTTTTCAGCTACTTGAACAGCTTCTGTAGAATCTGCATAGAATATATATTTTTTATTATCTTTTTTAGCGTAAATTACAGCTACTTTTGTAATTATCTTTTGATTATCTTTTTTAGTAGATAATACTTTCTTTAATACATAGTAATTATCTTCGGCAGTGTTAGTTCTTTCTGTTCTTACATAAACATCATTATTAAAATCATACTTATAAATATATTTATACTTTTCATAATCATAGTTACCATCTTCGAATTCAATGTCGAATAGAGTTTTAATAGCTTTTCTTACATTTTCTGCTTTTACTATGATAGCATCTTCTATATTATAATTATCTTCTACAGCAGCATATAGGCTTGGTTCGATAGTATTATCTATTTTATTAGTGGGATCACTTATATAATTGAATGCGGCTGTTAAAATGATTCCTTTATTTAAATCATCTTTAGTAAACGACTCGCCTCTATATAAAAAGTCTGTTCCATTAAATTTGGAATCATATCCTTCTCCTAGGGTGAAAAAGTATTTTAAGCTAACTGTTTGGGCTGCTTTTTCTTCACTAGTTAATTTACCACTATTCTTTTTAGTAACTAGGAAATAGATTCCTCCACCTATTATTGCTAATAATGCAATTAATACTAAAAATTTTATCCCTTTCTTTTCCATTTTTTAACACCTCTTCTATTTTAAATAATAGCATAATCTAGAAAAATAATCTACTTATTTTTATTATATTATGATATATTTATTATAGTAGGTGTGATATGTATGAGAAAGTATTATAAGTTTGAATTAGACATAGTTGTTGCTAATATTTTTGCTTTAGTTTTAATGGTTGGAGTATTTATTTTATATGCTTTTTATAGGAAGAGTATTTCTATAGATTATGCTGGTTTTTCTTTATTGTTTATGTTGTTATACTTTTTATTACATGAGATATTTCATGGGATTGGGTATTCTTTATACGCTAAGAATAAGAGAAATATTAAGTATGGATGTATGTTAGAAAAAAGTGTATTTTATGCGATGTGTCAAGAACGTATTAGTAAGGAGGCTATCCTAGTATCTTTGGCTTTACCATTTATAGTATTAACTGGTTTAGTGGGGATGATAGGCTTAATATTTAAAGTAGATATGTTATGTCTTCTTGCTATAGTTAATTTAGCTGGGGCAGCAGGAGACATAATAATGTTTATGTTTATACTTAAGTTGCCTAATGACATTAAGTATATTGATTATGATAATTTAGTAGGATGTTATTTTGTTAGTGAAAGGGATTTAAGTAAATATAAAGGATTTGGTGTAAAATATATAGAATCTGGTAAGGATAAAAATGATTTGATTAATAGAAAGATACCAAGAATATACATTAGTAAAAAGAGTATTCCTATATTAATAACTTTTATAGCTATATCTATTATTTTAATAATAGTTGATATGTTATAAAAAATAAAGTGAATAGGTAGAAATACCTATTTTTTAATGTTAAAATATTATAAGTGGGTGATTATATTGAAAAAGATAATTCTTGTAGATGGTAATAATTTGATGTTTAGAAGTTATTATGCGACAGCTTATACTGGCAATGTAATGAAGAATAGTAAAGGGTTTCCTACAAATGCATTATATGGTTTCGTTGGTATGATGAATAAGATAATTAGTGAAGAAAAACCAGAGTATATTATGGTTGCTTTTGATATAGGAAAGAATTTTCGTAAGGAAAAGTATGATTTTTATAAGGAAGGTAGAAGTGCTACTCCAGATGAATTAAAGGCACAGATGCCTATTGCTAGAGATATCTTAGACGCTTGGGGTATTAAATATTTTGAACTTGCTCCATATGAAGCAGATGATATTATTGGTACTTTTGCTAAAATGTGTGATGATAATCCGGAATATAATGGAACTATTATTTCTTCTGATAAAGATTTATTACAATTGTTGAGTAATGAAGTTGATATTAAGTTATTAAAACAAAAAAATGAGTTTATTAGATATAATCCAAAGAGTTTTAAAGAAGATTGGGGTATTGAACCTATAAGAGTTATTGATTATAAAGCAATTGCTGGGGATTCTTCCGATAATATACCGGGAGTTAAAGGTATAGGCGATAAAGGGGCTTTAAAACTATTAACAGAGTATGAATCATTAGAAAGTATTTATGAACATATAGATGAGATTAAGGGTAAGACCAAAGATAAATTAATAGATAGTAAGGAAGAGGCTTTTCAATCGAAGGAGATAGCTACTATATTTAGAGAAGTACCTCTTGATGCTAATTTAGAAGATTGTTTTTATATTGGTCCAGATTTAATAAAGCTAAATAAGATATATGAAGATTTAGAATTCTATTCTTATATAAAGAGGAATGTTATGGGAAGTAAACCAGTTGATAACGCTATTAAGTATGTTAATGTAAAAGATATTAGGGATTTAGATAAGTTAGAAGATAAAATAAGTATCTATATAGAATGTGATGATGAAAATTATCATAATGGAAATATAGTTGGTACTTCTATTAGTGATAGTAAAAATAATTATTATGTAAATAATGATGTTTTAGAGAGCGTTATTGAATATATAAAGGGTAGAGAAATATATACTTTTGATCAAAAGAAGAATTATTGTTTACTTAGAAAAGAAGGCTTAGAACTAAGTGTTAAAGATGATATAATGATATCTACTTATTTACTTAATATTAATTTAAAAGACGATATTGCTTATCTAATGAATAATGATGGAACTGAGGTTAATTTCTTTGTACAAAGTTTAAAAGAGGGATTTAAGAAAGATACGATAGTATTAAAGAGTAGGTTTATATATGATAATAATAGTAAGTATGTAGAACAATTAGAAAAAGAAGATATGAGCAAGTTATATTATGATATAGAAATGCCATTAATAGAGGTTCTAGCTTCTATGGAATATACAGGTATTAAAGTAGATAAAGATATATTATTAAAACAAGAAGAAGCGTTAAATACAAAGATTAAAGAATTAGAAAGTGATATATATAAAGAAGCTGGAGAAGAGTTTAATATATCTAGTCCTAAACAATTAGGAGTTATCTTATTTGAAAAGTTGAATCTTCCATTTGCTAAGAAAACTAAGACGGGATATAAGACTGATGTTAGTATATTAAATAAGCTATATAATTATCCGATAGCTAGTATGATATTGGAATATAGAGGATTAACTAAGATAAAGAGTACTTATGTAGAAGGTTTAGCTAATTATATAAAAGAAGATGGTAAGATACATACTATTTATAAGCAAAATCTTACTAGAACAGGTAGGTTATCTTCTGTTGAGCCTAATTTACAAAATATACCTAGTAGAGATGAAGAGGGAAAGAAAATAAGAAAAGCTTTCTTACCGGTATATGATATGTTCTTAAGTAGTGATTATTCTCAAATGGAATTAAGAGTTATGGCTCATATAAGTGGGGATAAAACATTACAACAAGCATTTATTAATAATGAGGATATACATACTAGAGTAGCTGCTGATATAAACGGGATATCTTTAGAAGAGGTTACTCCATATATGAGAAAGACTGCAAAAGCAGTAATATTTGGTATTATATATGGAATATCTGGTTTTGGTTTGGGAGAAAACCTAGAAATAAGTGCTAAGGAAGCTAAAGAGTTTATTGATAAGTATTATGAATTATATCCTGGTGTTAAGAGTTATATGGATAATATAGTTAAAGAAGCGTATGAAAATGGATATGTTAAGACAATGTTTGGTCGTAAGAGAGTAATTGAAGAATTACAAAACAAGAATTTTATGATAAGACAATCAGGAGAAAGAATAGCTCTAAATACACCTATACAAGGAACTAGTGCTGATATAATGAAGATAGCTATGGTAGAGATATATAAGAAAATGAAAAGTAATAATTTAAAAAGTAAGATGCTATTACAAGTACATGATGAATTAATATTTGATTGTGTTAAAGAAGAAAAGGATAGTTTAGAAAAAATAGTTAGAGAAACCATGGAGAATTGTGTTAAAATAGATGTACCATTTAAGGTTTCTTTAGATTATGGAACTAATTGGTATGAAACTAAGTAATTAATACTTAGTTTTTGTTTTTTTTTGAAAAAGATAGTTATATACACTATAGTAATTTATCAGCTGTAATATCTTCATGTAGTGGTTCTGAAACAGATCCATGGATAGTGGCTGAATAGTGTTTGAAATTTAATAACAATCTAAAAGGGATAATTGGAAGAGGGTAGTTCTTCCAATTTTTTTGTTGTAATAAAAAAGTCCTAATAAAAAGCTAATAATATTGATTTGTTAAAATGCTTAGTATATAATTCTTATAGGGGTTTAACTAATATACTATGGAGGTTTTTTTATGAAGAAAAAAGATTATAATTCTTATTTATTAGTAGAGTTAATTATAATAGTATTAAAAGTATTTGCTGGAGTATTCGGACATTCCATGGCTTTATTATGTACTATTTTATATGATGTAGTTGGTATTATTACTACTTATATAGCTATTAATTGTAAGGAAGAGACTACTAAAGGAAGGATGATAGGTACAGCTTTTTATAGCTTTATAGTTTGTTTATTGGCTTTAGCTTTAATCTTTATTAGTTTTAAGAGTAAGATATTTAAACCTAGTTTATTAATCTTGATATTCTTATTATTGTGTTTGGTGTTAGGATATGTTGTAACAATATATAATACTAATAGAAATTATAATAAGAAAGAGGGATTATTAGGTTTAAGTAGTAGAAATAGCAATATTAATTTAATATTATATATAGTAGTGTTAGCTAGTATTATTCTATCTAAGTTAAGAGGTTTATGGGGATTCTTTAAGTACTCTGATAGAATTGGTGTAGTTATTATATGTTTATTTACTATTTATTATGGTTTAAGAATATTACTTAGAAGTTTTAGGAAATTAGAAGATAAAGTTGAAGAAAAAGTAAGCCAGAAAATTACGGAAGAAGTTAATAAATGCAAAGAAGTTAAGAATATTACTAAGATAGAAATACTTAGTAACGGGGGTATAAGAAGAATCAATGTTGATTTAAAACTTCAACCTAGTTTAGCACAAGTAGATTTAATTACTTTTATAGTAACCTTACAGGATTACTTGTTAAAATACTCGGATTTAGTAACTGTTAATTTAGTTAAACATGCTAGTAGAAGTGGGGCGAAGAAGAGTGCCGGAAATAGCCGAGGTTCAAACAGTAAGAAAAGTACTAAAAAGAAAAGTACTAAGAAAAAAAATAAAAAACGTTAATATTATCTATGATAAGATTATTGAGAATGATATAGAAGATTTTAAAAAGAAAATAATTAATAATGAGATTGACGATATTGATAGAAGGGGTAAATGGTTATTGTTTAGTATAGGAGATTACTATTTATGTAGTCATCTTAGAATGGAAGGAAAATACTTTGTTAAAAAGCATGAAGAACCAATTGAAAAGCATGAGCATATAATATTTGAATTTGTTGATGGGATAGATTTAAGATACGCTGATGTGAGAAAGTTTGGGAGAATGTGTTTAGTAGAGAAAGATAAAATAGAGGAGTATGAATCGGTTGCTAAACAAGGAATAGAACCAATTGATGATAAGCTATCTAAGGAATACTTATATGACAAGTTAAAAACAAAGAAAATACCTATAAAGAGTCTACTATTAGATCAGACTATAATAGCGGGTCTTGGGAATATATATGCGGATGAAGTGTTATTTAAAGCAGGTATTAATCCTTTAAAGTTTGGTATAAATATTAGTAAGGATGAATGTCAAAGAATAAAGGATTCTTCTAAAGAAATAATAACTAAAGCTATTAAGTATGGAGGAACAACTATTAGAAGTTATACTTCTTCTTTAGGTGTTACTGGTAATTATCAGGATTTCTTACAAGTACATACTAAAGAGGGAGAAAAATGTCCTAAGTGTGGGACTATAATACAGAAAGAAAAGGTAGGGGGACGTAGTACTTATTATTGTCCTAAGTGTCAAGTATGAAAAAAATTATTTTAGTAATATTATTATTTATACCATTTATAGTTTTAGCTGATAGTGCTAAGTTAGTTAGTATAGTACCGAGATGTGCTTATATAAGTAGTAAAAAATTAGTAGTTCCGGTGGAAATAATAAGTCAAAATGAAGGTATAATAGATAAAACATTAACTAGGTATACAATTGGCAAGGTATATAATGATAATGTAGTTATTAGGATAAAAGATATTAGTGATAAGAATTATACTATTAGTATAGATGGTTTAAAAGATAGTAATAATTATAGTGAAGTTAGTTTTGTTGTTAATAAAAATAGAAATTATAAACAATATGATAAAGTATTAAGTTTTAATATAGAATTATTATTTGAGGAAGATATTCCTAATAAGATATATGTTCTAGGTACAGAAGTATTACTTAATAAGGATAAAGAAGTATGTTATAAGATAAATCAATATAATAGTAAAGATATTAATAGTAAAGTAGTATATCTTAATGAGAATAATTATCCTTATATAATGATTATAGGAATATTAGTAATAGTTATTGTTATACTGGGTAAAAGGAGGAATAAGGATGCCTTATATAAAAATAAGAACAAATAAAAATGTAGAGGAAAGTATTAGTGATAATATTAAGCGTAAATTAGGAGAAGATATTAATCTATTAGGTAAGAGTGAAGATTGGCTAATGGTTGATATTATGGATAAAGCTGATAAGTTATATTTTAGAGGCAATAAAGAGGATATAGCTTATGTAGAAGTTAAATTGTATGGAAGAAGTGATGCAAGTCACTATAACCTTATGACTGAAAGTATTACTAATAATCTTAGTAATAATCTAGGTATTAATCCTGACAAGATATATGTTAGTTATTTTGAAACTAGTTATTGGGGATGGAATGGAAGGAACTTTTAGTTCTTTTTTTAGAATAGGTTATCACTTATGAGAAAAGGATTATTAAAAAAGGGAATTATATTATAGAAAATGCCATAGATATAATTAATAATTATATCTACTTTTTATTTAAAAAAAGGAAATAAAGAATTGAGTGCTAAAGTATATTATGAAGGGACAGATATAAACAGATATAGATTTGAGGAGGAATAGATGAAAAAGATTTATATCTTAGTTATATTTATGTGTTTATTATTTGTTCATAATAATGTGAAAGCTGAAGATTTTTATGAAGGGTCTTATTTTAATACTTATGTTAATAAAGTGAAGAATAATGTAACTTATTATATGACTATGCAAACGATAAGAGATAGAGACAATAATAATAAGGTAATATATTGCTTGGAACCTTTTAAAACTTTTGCTAGTAATGTGTCATTTAATAAGATATCAAATTTTAGTGATTATTCTTTATCTAATGGACAAATGGAACGAATTGAAAAGTTAGCCTATTATGGATTTGGATATGCTCCTAAGAATAGAAATACTTATGATTGGTATGCAGTTACTCAAGTTTTGATTTGGAAAGTGATAGAACCTAATGCAGATATTTATTTTACTGATTCATTGAATGGGCTTAGAAATGATAATAAGTATTTAAATGAGATTAGTGAATTATTACAAGATGTTAATAATAATGGGTATTGGCTAAATCTTAATAATAATTATGATGTTGTCTATGGACGGGGATTAAGTATTAGCTTAAATAAGTATTATGAAATAGTAGATAGTAATATGAATTATACATATGAAAATAATGTTTTAAAGATTAATGATATCAAAGAAGATGGTTATGTTAGTATTAGAGAAAAAGCAAATAAAGAGTATACTGGTGAAGGTATTATTTATGATACTGAGAATAATCAAGATTTATATTTGCCTGGTTTAATAAGAAATAAAGTATTTAAGATTAATGTGCATGTTATTAAAGGAGATATTACTTTAGATATTAGGAAAGATAAGACTACGTATTCTGTAGATGCTAGTTTTGATAATACATGTTATGGGATATATAAAGAAGATAGTTTTGTACAAAAGGTATGTGCTAATGATGAATATAAATATAAAACGGGATTATTAGAACCGGGTGATTATAGTATTAGACAAATAAGTAATGGAGAGGGATATATGAAGGATGAGCACATATATAGTGTAAGTATTACAGAAAATAATCTTCATCCCCTAGTAATATTAAGTAATAAGATAAAGAGTAATAAAGTTAATATTATAAAGAAGTATTGTGATAAAGATAGATGTAGTTTAGAAGGTGGTGCTTCTTTTGAAGTATACAATAGCAACAATAGTTTAGTAAATGTATATAATACTGATAATATAGGTAAATTAGGAATAGAACTGGGTTATGGTAGATATCAAATAATACAAGTAAATGGTAAAGATGGGTATGATCTAGTAGATAGTTTTCAAGTATTTATAAATGATGAAAAAGAATATATATATTATGAATTAATTGATAATAAGAAAGAAGAATATCAAAAAAGAGAGCCTATAATAGATGATGATGAAGAGGAAGAGCCTGTTGTTGATACTGATAATAAAGAAGAAATAATAGATGAGGTAATTGAAGAGGAGATAGTTGAAGAAGTACCGCTGGTAATTGAAGAAAAAAATGATGAAGAATTAACTCCACCAGATACTGGTGTAGTGTATGTTTTTAAAGGGAATAAATGGGTTAAAGTAGTCTTTAATGCGATATGGGATATTATGAAAAAATATGCCAAATTCGCTGTATTATTGTAAAAAAATGTCAATATATTAAATAATTGACATTTTTTTTTAAAAATAAAAAGGAAAAAGAGGGGGGAGTGCTAATATATACTAGTAGAGGGTGATTTTTTATGGCAGTAATTACCAATGATGAAATCAACGCAATTAGAAATAAAGCTAATATTGTAGATATTATTGGTAGTTATTTACCTTTGACACAAAGAGGAAAGAACTATGTATGTGTTTGTCCTTTTCATGATGATCATTCTCCTAGTATGAGTGTTTCGGAAGAGAAACAAATATATAAATGTTTTGCTTGTGGAAATACGGGTAATGTATTTACTTTTGTGGAGAACTATGAAGGGGTTAACTTTATAGATGCGGTAGCTATAGTAGCTGAAAAAGCAGGAATTGATATAGATAAGAGAAAACTTAAGACTAATAGAGTTCTTATTAATAAAGATGAATTAGAAATGATGGATATTGCGGAAAAGTATTTTCAAAACAATCTAAAGACAGAATTTGGTACTACGGCAATGGATTATTTAAATGGAAGAGGTATTAATGAGGATATTATTAAAGAATTTGGTATAGGATTAAGTTTAGATAATGGGGATTCTTTATACAATTTATTATTAAAGAAAAAGTATGATAGCAAGAAAATATTAGAAGTAGGATTAGTAAACGATAGTAATGGAAAATACTATGATATGTTTACACGAAGGATAACTTTTCCTTTATGGGATAAAGATGGAAATATAGTTGGATTTAGTGCTCGTATATATAGAGGAGAGGTAGATACTTCTAAATATATAAATTCTCGGGAAACAAAACTTTTCAAAAAGGGGGAAACATTGTATAATTATCACCATGCACGGGAATTTGTTAAAAATGAAAAAAGTGTAATTGTTGTTGAAGGATTTATGGATGCGATAAGGCTATCAGTTGAGGGGGTTAGAAATGTAGTAGCCTTACAGGGTACAGCTTTAACAAAGGAGCAAATAGTTTTGTTAAAAAAATTACATGTAAAAGTAATTCTTTGTTTAGATAACGATAATGCTGGTGAAGCGGCGACGTTAAGCAATGGAGATATGTTAATTAAAGAAGGATTGGAAGTATATGTAATTAGACTGAGTGGAGAAAAGGATCCAGATGAATATATTTTAGTTCATGGTATTAATGCTTTTAAAGAAAACTTAAAAAATCCATTTACTTTTTTTGATTTTAAAATGTATTATTTGAAAAAGAATAAAGATTTGAGTAAAAGTAATGATTTGGCTTTATATATAAATCAGGTACTAGAAGAAGTAGCTAATACAGGAGATGAGATATTAATTGAAGTAACGCTTAATAATATAAGTAAAGAATATAATCTAGCAATGGATGTATTGAGAGGCAAATTAAGAGGGTTACAAAAAGATAATAAAAAAGAAGTTAAAGTTGTAGAAAAGAAAATAAAAGAAAAAAAAGATGCTTATTTATTGAGTGCAGATAAAATAATATATTTTATGCTGAATGGGGGAGCATATATAAATGAGTATCAAAAGAAGTTAGGTTTCTTTGAAGATGCATTACATAGAGAGATAGCTAATGAGATAATCTATTATTACCAAAGGAATAATGCAATTAATCCAGCTGATTTTATATCTTATGTTAGTGATAAGGAGACAATTAAAGACGAAGTAATGAATATTGTCAGTAATGGTATAGATGATGATGTAAGTATTGAAATTATGGATGGATACATTGCTAGAGTAGATGAACTCATGGTGAAAAATGAAATAAAACGATTGAAAATTGAACTAAAAAATGAAACTGATGCGAGTAAAAAGATTGAAATCTTAGAGAGAATTACAGAACTCAAGAAATCAGATTAGGAATAAGATAAGGATGTGTGGTTGTTATGGTTGAAATTAAAACTTTTGAGGAAAGAAAAAACGAACTTATTGAAAAGGGGTTAAAGAATAATAGTAAGATTACTTTTGAAGAATTAGCAGAACAGTTAAAGGGATTAGAAGTAGATAATGATTCGTTAGATGCTTTATATAATGCTTTAGTTGAAGCAGGAATCGAAGTAGTATCTGAAGAAGATAATAATGAAGGCGGTCAAGGCGTTAAGGCTGGAGAAGAAGAGAATTTAGTATTGTCTGATGAAGAAATTACTAAGGATGTAAATATAAATGATCCAGTTAGAATGTATTTGAAAGAAATAGGACGTATATCTTTGTTAAATAGTGAAGAAGAGATGGATTTGTCTGTTCGTATTGCTGAAGGCGATGAATCTGCTAAAAATGTTTTAGCGGAGTCAAATCTACGTCTGGTTGTTTCAATAGCCAAAAGATATGTTGGTAGAGGGTTATTATTTCTTGATTTAATACAAGAAGGAAATATTGGATTAATGAAAGCTGTTGAAAAGTTTGACTATGGTAAAGGATATAAGTTTTCTACTTATGCAACTTGGTGGATAAGACAAGCGATAACAAGAGCTTTAGCTGATCAAGCGAGAACTATTCGTGTTCCTGTTCATATGGTTGAAACAATTAACAAAATGGCAAGAATTCAACGACAAATGACATTGGAATTAAATAGAGAACCAACCGAGGAAGAATTGGCTGAGAAGATGGGGATATCTATTGATAAAGTTAGAGAAGTAATGAAAATCAGTCAAGATCCAGTATCTTTAGAAACACCTATAGGCGAAGAGGACGATTCACATTTAGGAGATTTCATTAAAGATGAAAGAAGCATGAGTCCAGAAGAGTATGCGACTAATGAGATATTAAAAGAAGAAATTGGTAATGTCTTAATGACTCTTCAAGAGAGAGAAAGAGAAGTATTGGAGTTACGTTTTGGTTTAATTGATGGAACATCACATACGTTAGAAGAAGTTGGTAAAAGATTTAATGTTACTAGAGAAAGAATTAGACAAATAGAAGCAAAAGCTTTAAGAAAGTTAAGACATCCAAGTAGAGCTAAAAAGTTAAAGGATTTCTTAGGTGAATAGATTAAGCAAGAGATTAGAAGTTCTTGCTTCTTTTATAAATAAAGATGATTCTTTAGTAGATGTTGGATGTGACCATGGGTATTTAAGTATCTATTTATATAGGAATAAACTATGTAAGAAAGTAATATGTAGTGATATTAATAAGAATGCTTTAGAAGTAGCTATTAATAATATAAAGAATGATAATTTAGATATCGAGACTTATTTAAGCGATGGGATAAAAGATGTTCCGATGGAAGGAATTAATACTTTAGTTATATCAGGTATGGGGACTAGTACCATTGTTGATATACTTAGAGATAGAAATAGATTAAAAGGGGTCAGTAAGATAGTTTTACAAACTAATAATAATTATGAAGAATTAAGAAAATATATGAATAGTATTGGTTATTATCTAGAAATAGAACATGCTACTTATGATAAGGGTAAATGGTATTTAAGTATGTTATATAGTAAAAGTGATAAGAAGAATGAAGAAAATGTGTTAAAGTATGGTTTTTTAGATAATCCGGCATATGTTAAGTATTTACTTTGTAAATATGAAGATATTTTAGGAAAGATACCCAAAGATAATGAAGATTATATAAGATATAAAGAGGACTATGATAAAATTAAACTATTATTTTATAAATAATGGTTTTTTTGTGTATTTATTTTATTAAATGTGTTATACTTTTAAAGAGTAGAGTATTCTAAGGAGGTGCCATATGGATCAATCAAATGTACAAAATTCAGCTAGTGATGTGATAGTTAATAATGTTGCCAATGATGTTTCTGTTAATACGATTGACTCCCAGGCTTCTACTGAGAATAGTGCAGTAAATGCCGTTAATAATAAAGGCAAAAAAAATGTTAAGTTAACAAAGAAAAAGAAAGATAAAGGTCCTCAATCTACAGGTGTTTTTAAGTTTGTTTTTCTATTTATTGGATTAGGAATAATTTCTTTCTTTAAACATGGTACTAACATGTTTGATAGTAATGTTTTAATAGATAATGGCACCCAAGATACTGAAGAACAAAAGAGTTTTAAGGCTAAGAGTGCTAGAAGAGTTGAACTACGTAAACAAGCAATTAGAAATAATCCTAAGTATATAGAAATGAAAGAAAACTTATCTTCTCAGCTTTCTGCTGAGGCTGGGCAAAAATATGAGACTCCCGTTGTATTTCAATACTTGGCTATGAATAAAGATGGAAAGATGGTTAGTGGTAAGTTTAATGGGGTATCTAAATTGGATGTTAATGCCTTCTTATTAAATGAAGGATTAGAAGTTTACTCTATAGAAACGAGTGACTATTTGAACTTTGTTTATGGTCAAAGTAAATTTACAGCCATTAGAATGAATACTAAGGATTTGATATTTTGGTTAACTCAGTTAAGCACTTATTTAAAAGCTGGTATTCCTCTTGCTGATGCGGTTAGAATATTAGCTGACCAAATGAGTCATGGAAAACAGAATAATAAGACGCAAATATTTAAGGCTATATGCTATGAGTTGTCAATGGGTACTGCTTTTTCTAAGGCATTAGAGAAACAAGGTAGTGTTTTCCCGTCGCTTTTGATAAATATGTTAAAGGCAGCTGAAGCAACTGGTGATTTGGAAGCTACCTTGGATGAAATGGCAGCTTATTATACAGAGGTAAATGAGACTAAGCAACAGATGAAGAGTTCAATGACTTATCCATTATTAGTCATGATCTTTGCTGTAGGAATAGTTGTATTCATTTTGAGTTATATCGTTCCAAAGTTTGTTGATATATATAATTCAGCTGGAGTTACTTTGTCCGGTATGACGCAATTTTTAATTGATTTATCAGGATTCTTGCAAGGTTATTTAGTATGGATAGTAGCGGTTATTGCTTTAGTAATTGTAGCAATTGTAGCTATTTATAAAAATCTTAAACCTGTTAAGAGAGCTTTCCAAATACTTGCAATGCATTTGCCTTTATTTGGTAATATTATAATCTATAACGAGATAACTTTATTTAC
This sequence comes from uncultured Mycoplasmatota bacterium, assembly GCA_947303405.1. Classification (GTDB taxonomy): domain Bacteria; phylum Bacillota_I; class Bacilli_A; order RF39; family UBA660; genus Coprovivens. The sequence continues at coordinate 13,447 of CAMYYH010000007.1, read as the reverse complement.
AAAAACATTTGCTTCTTTGTTAAAGAATAATGTTTATATTACTGAGAGTATTGATATCTTGAGTAAGGTTACGGCTAATGAAGTATATAAAGAGATAATGTTTAATACAATTAGAAATATAGCGCGTGGTGATAAGATTAGTGAATCATTTAAAGATCAATGGGCTGTACCGGAGATTGCTTATTTCATGATTCAAACAGGTGAATCAACTGGTGATTTGGCTAATATGATGCAAAAAGTATCGGAGTATTATGGTGGATTACATAAATCTATGATAAATAGTATGAAAGCATTTATAGAACCGGCTATGATAGGGTTTATTGCTGTTGTAGTTGGTGGTATTCTAGTAGCGGTTATTATGCCGATGTTTGACTTGTATGAGAATATTTCTATGTAGGTGGGTTTTATGTTGTTAGATATTTATATAATTGTGCTGCTGTTTGTGTTTGGTTTAGTTATGGGGTCGTTTTTTACAGTAGTAGGTAGTAGAGTACCTAAAGGAGAATCTATAGTTAAACCACGAAGCCATTGTGATTATTGTCATCATGAGTTAAGGTGGTATGAATTAATACCAGTCTTATCATATGTAATACAATTTGGTAGATGTAGTAAATGTCATAAGAAGTTATCTTTAATATATCCTTTGATTGAATTATTGAATGGTTTTTTGTATAGTTTATCTTATGCATTATATGGCTTTAGTTATGAGATGATAGCTTTTATGGTTATTTCATCTATATTGATATTGGTGTTTGTTAGTGATTTTGAACACATGATTATCTTAGATGAACCGTTGATCATTGGTAGTGTTATTATTTTGTTATTAAAGTTATATTACTTCGGGTTTAAGACTTTTACAACTAGTATATATAGTGGACTTATAATGTTTGTATTTATGCTATTAGTTAAACTTATTGGTGATAAAGTGTTTAGGAGAGAATCATTAGGTGGTGGGGATGTAAAATTAGTTACATTCTTTGGATTCGTATTTGGAGTTAGATTATCTTTTGTATCAGTTGTATTTGGCTCCTTTTTTGCTTTTCCATATGCGATTTATTTATCATTAGCTAGAAAAGATAGAGAGGTTCCTTTTGGACCGTTTTTGATACTAGCTTTGTTAATTGTATTTATTTACATGGATTCGATTAAAAATCTTTTAAATATGTTTGTTTATGGCTTTTAAATTGTGGAACAAGTCTTTGATTTGTTCTTTTTTTATTGGATAATACAATTATAAAACCATCACCGTGAAGTGATGGAGTAATTATTTTTGCTTTAGTAATCGTAGTCATCATCAAAATCGTCATAGCTCATTTCTTCTCCGAAGTCAATTCCTTCTTGGTTGAAGCTTAATTTATCTTCAGTTGGTATTTCATATTGAGGATTAATTGGTTCTGATTTTGTTGATGCAGCTTTGGCAGTATTAGTTTTAGGTTGAGCGATTTCTACCTGAACAGCCGCTTCATTTTCTACATTTGTTGGTTCTTCAACTTCTTCTGCTTCTTCTGTGTCTTTATCCGCTTTAATCTTACCTAATAGAGCCATTCTTAGTTCTTCGTCACCTTCTCCAAAGTCAGTTTCTATATCTATAACTCTAAGTATTTCTTCAAAAGATGTTAAGCCGTTGACTACCTTTTTTAAACCGTCTTGTAATAGAGAAATAGTCTTATTATTTCCATATACTAGCGATCTTAGTTTTTCTTTTGGTGTTGAGTTAGTAATAGCATCTTTTATTTCTTGGTCTAATTCACATACTTCGTGAATAGGAACACGGCCTCGGTAACCACCTATACAGTCATCACACCCTACAGGCATATATAGATTATCGATGTCTAGGTTTATAGCCTTTTTTATTACTAGTTTTTCGTATTCAGTAGCGGGTCTTGAACCACGGCATTTTGGACATAGTTTTTTAGCTAGTCTTTGAGATATCATTCCAACAAGAGCGGTACCTAGTAAGTATCTTTCAATATCCATGTCGGTTAAACGTTCAATGGTATTTAATGTATTGTTGGTGTGGATTGTTGATACAACTAAGTGGCCGGTGATTGCGGAACGGACAGCTATACGGGCGGTTTCGTTATCACGAATCTCACCAATCATGATAACATCTGGGTCTTGACGTAAGATAGAACGAAGTGCCGCTGCAAATGTAAGTCCTATTTCAGCCATAACTTGAACTTGGTTTAAGCCTTCGATTTTCATCTCGACTGGGTCTTCAACAGTAATAACGTTTAATTCAGGTGTATTTAAACGTTGAAGCATAGCGTAGGTTGTAGTTGATTTACCTGAACCAGTAGCACCGGTGGTAAGTATTATACCATTTGGGACTTCTAGCATTCGTTTTACTTTTTCTAGGTTTACATCGGAAAAACCTATATTATCTATTCCTTGTAGAGAAGTAGAATAGTCTAGGATACGGATAACGACCTTTTCGCCATCTACGATTGGTAGGGCGCTGACACGCATGTCGAGTGGCTTTCCTTCTAGTTCTGTTTTTATAGCACCGTCTTGAGGTAGACGGGATTCAGTAATATTCATACCAGAAATAATCTTAATACGAGTTGTCATATTCTTTTTAAAAGCATTAGGGACGTAGGCATAGTCAACTAAATCACCGTCAATACGGAATCTAACTTTTAGTTTGTCAGGAGTTGGATCAAAATGGATATCGGATGCTCTATTTTTAACGGCATCGGCCATCATTTCGTTAACAATTTCTACTATTGGTTTATTATCATAGTCGTATTCTTTAAATACCATAGTATCACGTCCACTTTCTTATTCTTTATATATTATACTATTAATTTGATAAAAATTAAACATTTATTTAGTTAAATAATTATTTGTAGTATTCTTATGCTATAATGAATATGATAGAGGTGAATTATATGATTAAGTGTCCTAATTGTGGGGGAGAGTTGAAGTTTAGTCCTCAAGATAAAGTCGTTAAATGTGAATACTGCTCTTCTGAGTTTGATCCTAAAGAGTTGAAAAAACAAGCTAAGGAAGCTAAAAAGCGAGAAAAAATTGTTGGTGCGACAACCAAAGCTACGGTTTATCAATGTAGTCAATGTGGGGCAGAATTATTGACTTTTGATGAAACAGCGATTACTTTTTGTAGTTATTGTGGTTCACAAGCCATGTTAGAGGGTAGAATGACAAAGATTAATAATCCCGATTATATTATTCCTTTTAAGATTACTAAGGAGGAATGTATTGCTGCCTATAAGAAAAAGATTAATAAAGCTATATTTGCACCTAGGTATATGAAAGATGATATAGTGGTTGAGAAGTTTAGGGGTATTTATATGCCTTATTGTGTATATAAGATGTCTTTTCATGATGTTGCAGTAAATAAGGGGCATAAGTATACTCATAGTAGTGGGAATTATGATTATTACGATGATTATAATCTATCGACACCTGTTGATTCTGAATACCAAGGAATATCTTATGATTTGGTTTCTAAGTTGTTTGATAAGTATACAAAATCGTTACCTTATGATTTTACAAAAGCTGAAGAGTTTAATCCCAATTATTTGATAGGTTTTTATTCTGATGTTAAAGATGTGAGAAATGATATCTATGATAGCTTAGTAAGGAAGACAGTTGCTTTGGATTCTGCCAAGAGATTAAATGATTCGCACAAAAAGACTTATGCAAAGTATGGGTGTAGTACAAAAGTCAATATGATTATGTCAGAACGAAAAATAGGAATGTTTCCGGTTTATTTCTTAGCTATAAGAGATAAGAATAAAAACTATATACATTATGCCGTAGTTAATGGTCAAACAGGTAAAATAGCTATGGATATTCCTTTTGACTTTAAAAAATATATATTGGGATCACTAATTGTTGCGATTATTCTTTATTCTTTTATAAACCATGCCATGTTTTTGCTTCCTAAAGGAGTTGTTATCTTCTCTTGTATTTTCTTAATAATTAGTTGTGTTATTTCTAATAATCAATTGAATAAAATAAGTATTGTAGAGAAGCATTATGATGACTTAGGGTTTACTTCTAGTAGTAATATTACTAAGGCTGATATAAAGAAAATTAAAATACCTTTTAAAGAAAAATTTAAAAAATATTTATATAAGCAATTTATTGGTATTATTCTAGGTGTATTGATAGTAATATTTAATCCGGTAAGTGATTTGTATTATTATGGGGTAGCTATAATTAATTTTTTGTTAGCTATATGGTCGTTTTATGATATTGTTAAGGAGCGTAATTTGCTTGTTTCAAGTAAACTTCCTCAATTAGAGAGAAGAGGGGGAGATGAATAATGAAAAAGATTATTAGTTTATTCTTAGTACTTCTTTTTGTTCCTTGTATGGTATTAGCAGTAGATGACGAGACTATAAAAGAGTATGAACAAGATATAGTTGAAGCATATGGAGAAGCAGTAGGTTTTGATAATAATCAAGATGCCGGATATGAAACAGAGATTAGAAAGTCAGATGTAGAATACGTTAATGAGAAAACTGGATATAAAGTTGTTATAAGTGATGGCGCTAGTTTGATTGGTGCAGATAAAATGAAAGAATTAATAGATGACATGATACCTTTAACTAAGTATGGTCATATTATTTTCAATTCAATTTCTTATAATCATAATTATTCTACAGCTAGGTATGCGAGTGAATATTATCATAGTAGATTTGGTACACAAAGTGGGACTTTGTTCTTGATAGACATGGCTAATAGAGAAATATATATATTTTCTGATGGGGAAAATTATAAAACTATAACAAGTAGTAAGGCATATTTAATTACAGATAATACATATAAAAAAGCAACTGCTGGTTTGTATTATGATTGCGCTAAAGAAGCTTACAAGGAGATTTTTGATTTATTAGAAGGTAGAAAGATAATGGAGCCAATGAGGCATGTTACTAATGCTTTAATATCTATTATAATAGGTTTTTTTGGAACATTTCTATTTATGATTAATAAAACTAAAATACCTGTAGCTACTGATAAACAGTTACTGGCTTATTCGAATGTTAGTTTTAAAGCTGGCGATGTAAGTATTATAAAAACAGGTACAAGTAAAAAATACAATCCACCTTCTTCTAGTAGTGGAGGCGGCTCTTCTGGAGGCGGAAGCTCTGGCGGCGGAGGAGGCGGCTCGTCCGGAGGTGGAGGAGGTCACAGCTTCTAACGCTTTATAATAATAATTCATCAATTTGATGAATTATTATTTTTATATAAGTTGATTTTCTTCTTTGTAGAGTATATAATACACTTAGTACGTTGAAAAAAGAGGAGTACTATATTGTAGTTAATAGAGAGTTCATGGTTGGTGGAAATGAATAATGAAAGTATAGGAAGGTTGCTTTTGGAGTAAATCGTTTATTACGCGTTAAGTAATTAAGAGGGTGTAACAATAGTTATGAACTAAGGTGGTACCGCTACAGTAGTAGTCCTTAGATATAACTATTTTTATTTTGGAAGATGATTTATATGAAAAATAGGAAGTTTGAAAAAATTATAAAGAGTTATGATATGAATGATAAGGACATTCGTTTAAAGTATAATCATTCATATCGAGTCGCTGATCTACAAGTTAAGTATGCTAAATTACTAGGTTTTAGTAAAGAAGATATAGAGATTGCTAAAATAATAGGATTAGTACATGATATTGGGAGATTTGAGCAAATTAAGAGATATAAGACATATATGGACCATGTATCAATGGATCATGGAACTTTTGGGGCTAAGTTATTATTTGAGGATGGTCTTATTGAAGGAATTTGTGATAATAAAGAATGGTATCCAATTATTAAATTTGCGATAATTGCTCATAATCAATGGCAGTTTAAAAAGTGTGATGATGAAAGAATGAATATGCATGCAATGTTGATAAGGGATACTGATAAAATAGATGTTTTATATTTGTCGGGTACTTTAAAAGAAACAAATTTGTATCCGGATGATTCTAAAGTGTCTGAAAAAGTAAAAGAGTACTTTTGGAAACATATGTTGGTAGATCATAGAGAACTTAAAACTCATAATGATGATTTTGTTGTTAAGTTTGCTTATCCTTTGGATATAAATTATGGAGTAGTATATAAGGAAATAAAGGAACTATTTGAAAAGTTTTATGATGAGATAAAAGATAATGAAGAAATATTAGAATTATATAATTATGTTATGAAATGTATAGGTGAAGGGATTGAGGAATATGAAAGAACTAGATAAAAAATATAATCATTTAATGGTTGAAAAAGATAAATATAATTATTGGAAAGAAAAAGGGTATTTTGAAGCAGATAATAAGTCAAATAAAGAACCATTTTGTATTGTAATACCGCCGCCTAACGTTACTGGTAAATTACATATAGGTCATGCTTATGATACATCTATTCAGGATGCAATAGTTAGATATAAGAGAATGAAGGGTTATGATACTTTATGGCTACCTGGTATGGACCATGCGGCTATTGCTACGGAAGCTAAGGTTGTAAAAAGGTTAAAAGATAAGGGTATAGATAAATATGAATATGGTAGAGAGAAATTCTTAGAAGCTTGTTGGGACTGGACCCATGAATATGGGGATAGTATTCGTAATCAATGGGCGGGATTAGGATTGTCAGTTGATTATACTAGAGAAAGATTTACTTTAGATGAAGATTTAAACTACGCAGTTAGAAAAGTATTTGTAGACTATTACAATAAGGGTTTAATATATCGCGGAGAGAAGATAATTAATTGGGATCCTGCTGCTAAGACAGCTCTATCTAATGAAGAGGTTGTTTATAAATCGGAAAAGAGTGCTTTTTATCATTTGAAGTATAAACTAGAAGGTGAAGAGGAGTATTTAGATGTTGCAACAACTAGACCTGAAACTCTATTTGGTGATACTGCTGTAGCAGTTAATGAAAATGATAAGAGATATAAGAAATTTGTTGGTAAAAATGTTATATTACCACTTGTAAATAAACCAATACCTGTTATAACAGATGAACATGCTGATATGGAAAAGGGAACAGGCTGTGTTAAGATCACCCCTGCTCATGACCCTAATGACTTTGAAGTAGGTAATCGTCATAATTTAGAACGTATTATCATTATGAATGATGATGCGACAATGAATGAAAATGTTCCTAAGAAATATCGAGGAATGACTAGAGAAGAGTGCCGTGAAGAAGTTTTAAAAGATTTAAAAGAACTAGATTTATTATTAGAAATAGAACCATTAACTCATGAAGTAGGCCATAGTGAAAGAACAGGAGTTATGGTGGAACCAATGTTAAAGAAACAATGGTTTGTTAAAATGGAACCACTTGCTAAAAGAGTATTAGAATATCAAGAGGATAAAGAAAAGAAAGTAAATTTTGTTCCACGTAGATTTGAAAAGGTATTAAAACATTGGATGAACATATCTTATGACTGGTGTATATCTAGACAATTATGGTGGGGACATAGAATACCAGCTTGGTATAAAGATGATGAATTGTATGTTGGAATGGAACCACCTAAGGAGAAAGGTTGGGTACAAGATGAAGATGTACTTGATACTTGGTTTAGTAGTGCTTTATGGCCATTCTCAACATTGGGTTGGCCTAAAAAGACTGTTGATTTTGAAAGATATTTTCCAACAGATTGCTTAGTTACAGGATATGATATTATATTCTTCTGGGTAGCTAGAATGACTTTTCAATCTGAATATATAACTAATAAACATCCGTTTAAAGATTGTGTTATCCATGGCTTAATAAGAGATAAACAAGGTAGAAAGATGTCTAAATCATTAGGTAATGGGGTTGATCCGTTTGATATGGTTGATAAGTATGGGGCTGATTCTTTACGTTATTACTTAACTACAGATGGATCAATGGGAATGGATTTGAGATTTGATGAAGTTAAACTTACTTCTACTTGGAATTTTATTAATAAGATATGGAATGCTTCTCGTTTTGTTTTAATGAATATAGGGGATTTAAAAAAGATATCACTAAAGGATTTAAAACCAGAAGATAAATGGATATTAACGAAATACAATCATGTTTTAAAGAGTGTTACTAAACATATGGATAAATATGAATTTAATTTAGCAGGAGCAGAGTTGTATGATTTTACTTGGAATACATTCTGTGATTATTATATAGAGATGGCTAAGTATTCATTAGATAGTGAATCTACTAAGTCTACGTTATGTTATGTACTAACAGGGATACTAAAAATGTTACATCCATTTATGCCATTTGTTACCGAGGAAATATATCAAATGCTACCAGTTAAAGAAACTGAATCAATAATGATTAGTGAATATCCTAAATATGAAAAGAAACAGATTTACAAAGAAGAAGAAATAGCAGTAGATGATGCAGTAGACTTTATTAAAAACTTTAGAAATGTTAAAGCTGAAAATAACATTACTAAAGATATGAAAGTAATGTTTGATACTGAAGATGATAATGAATTAATAGTAAAAATGTTAAAGTTGGAAGAACACATTGTTAAAGAGCCTTTAGGTATGAAAGCGTATAAAGTATTCTCTGCTCGTGTAAAAGCGCAAATTTTCTTTGAAAAGATAGAATCAGAAGCGGACAAAGCGTTAAAAGAAGCTAATATTAAGCTATTAAAGGCGTCTATTGAAAGAAGAGAAAAGCTGCTAGCTAATGAGAACTATGTTAATAAGGCTCCGGCTAATATAGTGGAAATGGATAGACAAAAATTAGAAGAAGAAAAGAAAAAGTTGGAAGAATTAACAAAATAAGATAATGAATATATTTCATTATCTTATTGTTATGTGGTATGATAATAGTTGTAAGGAATGATTGTATATGTATGAGATAATTGATTATATCCAAAATGTTTCTAGTGCCGATGATGTTACGGAGTTTGTTTTGTGTACTAATTCTATTGTTTTAAGAAGTCGTTCGGGTGATGAAAAGGAGTTTTTAAGGCCAAATGAGAGCGTAAAAGATCTTCTTTTATCTTTACTTGAGTTAATAAACGAGCCCCCTTTAAAGGCGAAATATGATATTAGTATGGAAGCAGGTATAGTGTTTTCTGTCAGATCTCCTCATGTTTCTAATATGTCTTTTAGTTTTAAAAGTGAGGTAGAAGAGGAAAATGCTTGGTTATCAGAACTAATTGCTAGATATTTTATACGTAAAGGAATAAATACTATTAATTATTATGAAAATTCTGAGAACAAGGCAGAAATAGAAGAGTTACTTGATTATATGGCAATGAAGGCAGAAATAGAAGAGTTACTTGATTATATGGCAATGATAGAGCTTCTATCTTGGGGAAAGGTACCAGAAGAAGTTCTATATATTGTTAATCATATACGAGAAAATCTAAATGGGAATGGGAATAAAGTTATATTAAAAAGAGATACTATTGTTATAAAAAGTAAAGATGGTAATGAAAAGATTTTTAAAAGACCAAATTACGATTTAAAGTATATTATGTTATGTTTTTATAATGCTTTATGTCGAAGTTCTTATTTCTCTACTTTAAATATTCTTAGAGATAGAACAATTGAGTATTCTTTTTCTATGGAGGCTTTCAAAGGCTCGTCGTTTATTTTCACTAGTGAAGTAGCTGAAGAAGATAATTGGCTAACGGAACTTGTTGGTAGATATATGGCGGCAGCTGATAATTATTCTTATCCTTCTGGTGAAGAAACAAAAAATACGAAGGATATAATTGAATTTTTGAAGCTTTTATCTTTCTTTAAAGTTCTTCCTTTAAGAAGCATTGATAGGCTAGTAGATGTTTCAACCTTGGGTGGAAGAAGAAAATAAACTTAGTATATAGGATGATGAAAATGTTTCATTATTTGTTATTATGTTATATAGATGATGAGGGTTGATTATATGAGTAATTTAGAATTTTTGCAAAAATTTAGACCTGATGTTAATACTATTAAAGAATTTGAGCATTGGATAGTATGTATTAGGGCTAAACAAGTTACTATAGGAGCGGCAATTATTGCATTAAAAAGACAATGTCCCTCTATAGGGGAGATGACAGAAGAAGAAGCTATAGAGTATCCTAAAGTAATTAAATGGTATGAAGAGTTATGTAAGGATAAGTTTGGGGCTGTAAGATTTAATTATATGGCAGTTATGATGAAGGATTGTATTGTTCATTATCATGCTTTTCCTAGATATGATAAAGAAATAGAGTTATTTGATCTTACGTGGAAAGATTTCGATTGGCCATATGTTGTTAATATAAGAGTTGGAGAACCTTATGATCAAGAAATACTTGCTAAAGTAATTAAGTATATGCAGGATGAAAAGTAAGGGTAATTATGGAAAGAATAATAATGTTAGGTACTGGCCATGGTTCAGTAAAAGATTTATATAATACTTGTTTTTTATTAGAAAATAGTGAAGATAGATTACTTGTTGATACTGGGGCAGTATCCGTATAGTTGAGAATCTAGAAAAAATGGGTTATAAGTTGACGGATATTCATAATATATTTATTTCTCATTGTCATACCGACCATATTTTGGGATTATGTTGGTTTTTTAAAATTGTCGCTAGAGCTTATTATAATACTGATTATAAAGAAAAAATTAATATATATTGTAACGAAGAAGTAGCCGAGTCGATTGATAAATTAGTATCGGCAGTATTTCCTAAAATGCTACAGGATATAATAAAAACGAATACGATTATACACGTTTTAAGGGGTGAAGAAAGTATTAACATAGCTGGAGAAGAATTTACTTTCTTTGATACTTGTGCAAAAGGGAATTCTCTTTATGGTTTTGAAACTGTATTAAAGTTAGGTAAGAAATTAGTTTTTTTAGGAGATGAGATATGTAATTCAGTTTTTATGATAGGATTAAAGGGGCAGATTATGTAATGCATGAAGCATTTTGTATGGATTCGGAAGAGGGTGTTCCCCAAATTGTTAAAGAACATCATTCGACAGTAAAATCTGTTTGTGAAGTGATGGAGCCCTTAAATATTAAAAATTTAATAATATATCATACGGAAGAATCTCACAAAGATAGAAAAGAATTATATACAAAGGAAGCAAAACAGTATTTTAGCAATAATGTTATTGTTCCTAATGATTTAGAAATAATTGAAATACAATAAAAGGTGATGATTTGAAAAGAAATTATATTATTCATAATAGTTTTGGAGTATTTTTAAAAATCGTTGACGATTAAGTGCGTTTATTGTTAATATCGTCTAAAAATCTATTGTTTTTAAGAGATAGTGGTCTATCATGTTCGGTTAAATGATGATATTGATTCTTTTTCTTTTTATAGTATTATTTGCTTTAGACATATGAATTTTCCTTTCTTTTTCAGCGAAAAGATATTATAGATTATTCATATGTCTTTTTCAATGCTTAAATTTTGCACTTCAAATTTAAATTAACACTGGTAGAATTTTTTGACAAATATAAAAAAATGTTGTTTAATTGTAATTAGAAAAACGAGGAACAAGAGAGTAGAATAGTTAATAGCTATTAGAGATGAAAGGTCACCGACTGAAAGCCTTTCTTAGTGAACAGTATTTGAACATGGCTTGGGAGTTTTATATCTGAAGTAGTAGTAAGATATAATGTTTATCGCATTAAGATATTAAGAAGTAATTAAGGTGGTACCACGAACTATTCGTCCTTTGGATGAGTAGTTTTTCTTTTTCTCGTTAATAGAAGGGATGATAGAAATGAGTAGAGATATTTTTATAGGAGGAGCTTGGCCTTATTCAAACTATTTTTTACATGTTGGACATTTAGCATCTTTATTACCGGGTGATATATTAGCTAAGTATTATAGGGGTAAAGGTGATAGAGTTATATATGTATCAGGATCAGATTGTCATGGTACACCTATAACGGAAAGAGCTAGAAAAGAAAATACTACTCCCGAAAAAGTAGCTAATTATTATCATGAAGAATTTGTTAAAACATTTAATAATGTGGGATTTGAATATGATTTATATACTGATACAATGACGGATTATCATAATAAATATGTTCAAAAACAATTCTCTAGATTATTAGATAATGGTTGGATTTATGAAAAAGTTGAACCTGCTGTATATTGTGAGAAATGTAATAAATTCTTGTCTGATAGAGAAATAGTAGGTAAGTGTCCTAATTGTGGAGGAGTAAGTACTGGGGATCAGTGTGATGAGTGTTTAGCTTCACTTGATAGTTCGGAAGTATTAGATAAGCATTGTAAAATATGTGGTAGTGATACAGTATCTAAAGATAATAAACATTTATACTTTAAATTGACAGCTTTTGAAAAAGAGTTACAACAATTAATTATAGATAGAAAGAATCTTTGGAGAAAGAATGCAGTTGGAGAGGCTCAAAAGTATATTGATACAGGGCTTAGAGATAGAGCGGCAACTAGACAACTTGATTGGGGTGTAGATGTTCCCGTTAAAGGCTATGAGGACAAGAAAATATATGTATGGATAGAAGCAGTAATGGGATATTTATCTGCTGGACAAAGAGTAGCAGAAGAAAGAGGTATAGACTTCGACAAGTTTATGTCTGATAATAATAAGAATTTAAGAACATATTTTGTTCATGGCAAAGATAACATACCTTTTCATACGACTATATTTCCAGCTTTAGTATCAGGTTTGGAATATAACTATAGATTACCAGATTATATAGTATCTTGTGCATATGTTAACTTAAATGATGAGAAAATGAGTAAGAGTAAAGGTAATCTATTAACTGTTAATGAATTGCTAGAAAGATTTCCTAAAGATACTTTAAGATTCTATTTTACTTATCTTGGACCAGAAACACATGATACTAGTTGTTCTATAGAAGAGATGATTCAATGTCATAATAAGTTCTTAGTTGGTCAATTAGGAAATTTTGTTAATAGGAACTTAGGATTTATTAATAAGAAGTTTGAAGGGATTATTAAAGAGGGTATAGTAGATAAAGATATTAAGGAAAAGACTAGAAAAGCTTATGATAGTATTGGTGAAGCTATTGAAAAGGCTGAGTTTAGAAATGCTTTATCACAAATACTTGAGTATATATCTGATGCTAATAAGTATTATGATTCTAGTGAACCTTGGGTAAAAGTTAAGAATGAAGATTTAACTGAATTTAATAATATTACTTATACTTGTGTTTATATTATGGCTAATATAGCTAATTTAATTAAACCATTTATGGGAGATGCATCTAGTAAGATAAAAGATATGTTATCATTTAAGGAATATAGATGGGAAGAAGAAGAACCTAAAGGGGATATAACAATTAAAGATTTAGATATTCTATATAATAGAATTGATGAATAATTGCAGAATATAGAATCCTTTAATAGCTACTTTCTTAATGTGTTGGTTGTTAAATTGGGTGCTATTTCTTTAGGATTTGCTGTGTCTAGACAAGGGAATTAATCTTGGATAATAAATAAAAAATAAACAATGTAAATTGTTTATTTTTATATGTAATTATACATTTTTTTAAA
>CAMYYH010000006.1 GCA_947303405.1 uncultured Mycoplasmatota bacterium | reverse complement strand
GTCGTAGAATGCGCATAAGTGTTGTTTGTACACAAGAAGAATTAGACTCATTTGGAACTGGTGGGGGATTATAATCCACCAGTTTTTTTTATGCCAATTCTATGCTATAATCTTAGTAGTTAGAAATGGGGTGAAGTAATGAATAACATCAATAGAGAAAAAATGGTTGAAATACTAATAGAAGCAGGAATCATAACGGATTCCATGTCTACTAATGACAAAGAACTTATTATTAATTATTTCATGAAAAACTTTGCCTCGCTCCCTCAAGATAATCTTAGAAAAACACTTGGAAGCATAATAACTAGTGAAAATAAACCAGGTTCTAATAGAGCAATAAATCTTCCTCGTGAGATTGTTGACGCCTTACGCTCATCAAATAATAGAAAACCTAATTCCTCGTTGCCAGACCAACCACAAGGAAGACTAGCTGACCAACAAAATAGAGACACAGCTCAAAAATCCTATTCTCAAGGTGGAAAGACAAATTCACAAAATGTTAATTCATTTACTTCAAGTGGAATGTCCAATCCACCAGATGGTAATTTATTTACTTCGGGTGGGAAAAAACCGATTGGTGGCCGATTTCCACAAAAACTCCAAAGTAATCCCCCAGGACAAAGACAAGACCAAACAGGGAACCCTTTTATATCACCAAATACTGAGGGAACAATCGAACATAATCAAAGTCAAAGCCAAGATAATACTACAAGTGCGAAACGCAAAATTGCCGGCAAAAAGCAAGTCGCTTTTAAAAATACACAACTCGCAGATGGATCAAACGGAAAAACAGAAGTTCCTTATAGAGTAAGACGAGAAAATAATAATACTCAAGAAAAAAAACCTGATACTACAAAAAGAGAAAGAATACCCCAAAGTTCCTCTAAAAATAGAGGTACATCATCTACACAACAAAAAGGTGCGTTTAGGGGAAGAAGAATCCATAACCCGTCCTTACCACCACAAGGAACACTACCAAAAACAAATGGAAGCCAACCTTTTGCATCACCATTTTCAACTGATGGTTCATCTACACATTCTGAAGACGAGTTCAGTCCATCTGACGGAAACACATCAGCATCAGGTGGATACACACGAAATAGTGAGGCTACAACTAATGATAATAATTCGAGAAACAGTTTTCTTTCTGACCTTGCTAACAAAGCAAAAAACAAACTATTAAAAAAAGCAGCAATGCTATTGTTAAAACATCCCGTAATTCTAGTAATAATAGGAGGTACAATACTAGCATTAGCACTTATTGTAATAGTCGCCATTGGAGTATTATCCGTTTCAGATGGGGATAATAGTAATAACATTTCTAATACAACTAACCAAAATGTAGTATGTACTTATGGAGCCGCAGCTAATAATGGAACCACTACTTTTTCAAGTAATAACGTAAAAGTAGAATTAATTAATTGTATGGGATCATCTAAACAATATACAGTTCTTGAAACAATAGACTTTGAAAAATACGTATTAGGCGTAGCTTTAGCTGAAATGGGTGGTAGCACCAGTGAGTCTCCTGATGAAGCTCTTAAAGCTCAAATAATAGCTGCCAGAAACTTCGCTCTAACAAGAAACCAAGGCATGTGTGAATCTGATCCTAATAATTGCTTCTATGGTTATAATGCTTCAACTGGTATTATTCGTATGCGCGCTTGTGAAAACGATCAAGTGTACTGGGATTATACCCAAGACATATATCGCCTAGCTAGAGGAAAAATTTCTAGATATTCACCGGAAGTAAACGCAACTACTAGTGGAGTTGGTTCTCCATGGAAAGAAGCTTTATCTGCTGACAGGATCAGTCATGTTGAGAGTGTAGCTAGCTCTATAAAAGGCGAGGTCTTAATGGTAGGTAGTGAAATAGTCAAAACTAATTACAATGCCTCAAAAACAGCCGCCATGCGCAACTACGCAAAAGCTGGCTACACATACCAAGAAATATTAGAAAACCTTTATGGAGCAGGTAAACTAGAAGGTAAGAAATGTACTCAAGCAATAGTAGATAATAGTAATTATCAGCTATCTACAGATAATAATGGAATCTTATCAATCCCATTATCAGAATTCTTAGAGAATTACAATGTTACAATAGAAGACTTTAATACCAAAATATATACTAACGTTAAAAATGCAGGCTACGCAACAAGAGCCGGAGTAGCATCTGCTGCCGTAACTCTAATAGGTGAATTAGGTAATAAATATAATATAAAACTTCCATACTACTGGGGTGGAGGTCACGCAGGAGCAATTGATGGCTCTTCTGGAAACTGGGGAAGTAATACTTGTCATACAAGTAATGGTGATAAAGTATATAACCACTGTGGACTTGACTGTTCAGGATTTGTAAGTTGGGCCATATATAACGGCGGCTTTAGATATATTAGTGCCTCTGCTAACGATTTTGTTAATATAGCGGGAGCCAAACACGTTAACCTATCTATTAATCCAGTAATGCAACCAGGTGACTTACTATATAACTCTCACCATGTAGTACTAATCGTTGATATAGATAGTTCTAAAAATGAATATATATGTGCCGCCGCAACAGGCTTAACTGATGGTGTTGAATTTAAGCGAGTACCTTTCGATGCCTCTAATTATAGTGGTGTTGATTTAACAGGCTTCTATGAAAATGAAGCTAATAAGAGAGGATAGAAAATATGAAAATTAAAAAAATAGTATTACTTATTTTAACCATCCTCGTCTTAACCGGATGTACTTCTCAAGTGAATATAACTATAAGTGAAGATAATCTTGAAGAAGAAATAATAATAGACGATCAAATATCTCCTATCTCTCTCTTTAGAGAATACATGCCAGTTTATAACAAGGATTACTTAGGGGAAGATGAACCAGACACTAAATATGATGGTGTTGAATATTATAAAAGAGAGATAGCTAATATTAATGGAACCAATAGAATTAAATATTCTTATAAGTATCCTATTGAGGAATATACTAAATCTAAAACTATGAGATCTATTTTCAAATCATCAGGGCTTACAACTAGTGATAGAGAAGGCTATATAACTCTGTATACATCAAGTGATGGATTACTTGCTTTTGATAAATATCCTGGTTTAACCAACTTAACAATAAACATTACTACTGACTTAGAAATGGTTGAAAATAACGCTGATAGTGCTAATGGCAATACATACACCTGGAATTATACTCCTAATAACAACAGTAAAAACATATACATTCAAGTAAAAAATAGTATGTATAGAAGACTTCATCCGGATGAGTATCCTGAAAGTCCGGATAATAAAAAAGATGATAGTGTTATTTCCATAGGAAATAAGAAAAATAATAATAAAGAGCAAAGAAAACTGTTCAATATAATATTAATAATCTTAGCGTTAGCTGGGTTTGTTATAACAATTATTCTTGTTAATAAGTTTAACATCAAAAAGAATAGCTAATAACCAATTAATATAGTATAATATTGCGTGTACTGGGGTGATAATGTGAAATTTAGAATTTCTAAAAAAGATTTTATTACGTTTATAATATTTTGTGTTTTATTATTATATTTATGTGCGATACTAGTAGGTAATTTTATGTCCCTTCAATATGATGGTGCTCTAACTGCCGGGTTAAATCCTTTCGTTGGATTATTTAAGTATCCAAGTGCTACTTTAGTTTTATTTGCAGTCTTTTTAATAATCATTTTTACTAGTGTTAAAAGTTCAGTATTTGAACGTAAGAAAAGTGGTATCGGCCTTGAAATAAAAGACAAGGAAGAAAAAGGCTATAATAGATGGGCTAAAGAGAAAGAATACAAAGAAGATAAAGATGTTGAAATGGTAAATCCATTAGACAGTGAGATAAAAGCCGCAGGTATCCCATTAATTAATGATGGTAAACACCTATGGGTAGATAATGGAGAATACCATAACTTAGTAATCGGATCTACTGGTTCAGGTAAATCACAGACTATAGTTGAACCAATGGTTGAACTATTAATAAAAAAAGGCGAAAGTATGATTATTACTGACCCCAAAGCAGAAATATATATATCATCAGGAGATTACCTAAAAGAAAGAGGTTACAAAGTTGTAATACTAAACTTCCGTGATCCACAAAAAGGTAATGCTTGGAATCCGTTATCATTACCATATAAATATTATCAAGAAGGCAACAAAGATAAATCAACAGAGTTACTTGATGACGTTGCTTTAAATATTTTATATGATCCTAATAATAAAGGTGAACCTTTCTGGGAAAAATCTGCAGCCGATTACTTCTCCGGATTAGCATTAGGTTTATTTGAAGATGCAAAAGAAGAAGAAATGAATCTTAACTCTATTAACTATATGTCTACTGTTGGAGAAGAAAAACTAGGCGGTACTAATACGTATATTAAGGAATACTTCACTCAGAAGGGAGAAAGCTCAAACGCTTACGTTTTCGCATCTAACACAATCAATGCTCCTCAAGATACAAAAGGTAGTATCTTATCAGTATTTAGACAAAAGATAAGAGGGTTTGCATCTCGTGAAAACTTGTCAGAAATGTTATCTCATAGTGACTTTGACATAAGAGATATCGGTAAAGAAAAAACAGCCGTATTCATATGTATACATGACGAGAAAACCACCTACCACGGACTTGCTACAATTTTTATCAAACAAGTCTATGAAACATTAATAGATGTTGCTCAGGCTAATGGCGGGAAATTACCATTTAGAACAAACTTTATTTTAGATGAGTTTGCGAACATGCCTCCACTAAAAGACGTTGGAACAATGGTTACAGCAGCTCGTTCACGTGATATTAGATTTACATTCATTATCCAGAACTTCGCTCAGTTAAAAGGTGTTTATGGCGCTGAAATTGCTGAAACTATTAGAGGTAACTGTGGTAACTTAGTATACCTAATCAGTACCGAATTAGCCGCACTAGAAGAAATCAGTAAGATGTGTGGGGAAGTTAAATCAAAAGACGACGAAAAAACATCTTCAACACCATTAGTTACTGTAACAGATTTACAAAAACTAAAATTATTCCAAGCAATAATTATTAGATGGCGTTTATCTCCATTAAAAGTAAACTATACTCCAAACTTTAAAATGAATTGGGGACATGAAAAGAGTCATAGTGCTTTCCCACAAAGAGAAGAACAACAAATTCAATTGTTTGACGTTAAAACCTTTGTTAAAAACAAAAAGACTGAAAAAGTATTAAATAGTATAGGTGATAATAAAAACAATTCAATGGGTGGATTTAACAATCCTCCAGGAGGAATGTACGGGAATCCTAGTCCATTTGGTAGCAGTCCATTTGGCGGCCCTAGTTCATTCAATAATCCAAGTCCATTTGGTAGCTCTAGTTCATTCAATAATCCAAGTCCATTTGGTAGCTCTAATTCATTTAATAACCCAAGTCCATTTGGTAGCTCTAATTCTTTCAATAACCCAAGTCCATTTGGTGGCTCTAATTCATTCAATAACCCAAGTCCATTTGGTTCACCACCTAGTGCCTTTGATAAGTCTAGTCCATTTGCCAGCCAACCTTCAATTGGGGTTCAAAATGATAATACGGGAGCTTTAGGCGGTCTTACAAATAACAAAATCGACTTTGATGCAATGATGAGAGACATTGATAAAAAAATAGCTGAACTTGATGCTGAAGAAGCTCGTCAAAAAGAAGAGTTAGCGAAGAAGAAAAAGGAAGCGGCGGAAATTGATGCCAAACTAAATGCACTACCGGATAAAGCAGAAGTTGATATTGATACTAAGGTTCAAAATCCAATTCCAGACGTAAATATTGATGCTAAGATTGATAATCCAATTCCAGACGTAAATATTGACGCTAAGATTGATAATCCAATTCCAGACGTAAACATTGATGCTAAATTTGCTAAGCCAAAATTCGATATTAATGTTGACACTAAAAAAGATAATTATATTTATGACATTGAAAGTGATTCAACTATTAATACCTCATTACCTGGCGTAAATCCAGAGTTTAAAACATCAAGTTCTCCATCAGATATAAAATTAGATTTTAATTTATCTAGTAATAAAACCAAGGAGATTAAGGATGTCGATATATCAGTTGAGAACAATATTGAATTACCAAAAGTTAGTACCAAAGATTCAAGTAGTAATATCTCTATTACTACCAAAGTTGATACACCTAATTATGAGTCATTAGATGAGCCTAAGATAAAAATAGATACAGCTACTCCTAATGTTGCTATAGCTACTAAGAGTCCTATCGATGAAGATGACTTCTCATTAGATGACTCGCTTCCGGAAGCTCAAAATGCTGATTTAATTAATCCTGCTTATCTAAATGAAGCTCCAATAAAGGTTGATAGTAGTTTAGAAAATACCAATATGAACGAGATAGTTCATGATTACGATAATAAGGAAGAAGTAAAAGCTACGATTACTCCACAAGAAAGTACACCTAGCGAAGCGGATGCTTTAAAACAAAGAATTCAAACTAACATAACTAGAATGGAAAATGAAGGAAAGATTGAAGTAAATACTACTAAAGCTAATGTTAATATTGATGCTGATAGTATTGAAGTTAAAAACAACAGTGTAATAACCGATGATGAATTCTTTGATGATTTCTTTGGTGATGATTAAAATCCTCTTAAGGATTTTTTTCTTTACAATAAAATCCAACTACTATTGTTTTATTATTTCACTCATCTTATAATTAATATGGAACTAGAAAAGAGGTATAAAATGATAGAGTATATATTACTTGCATTATTAATAGTAACAATATTATTACAAATAATAGGTTTATTTAAGAATAAAGATGATAACGATTTAGTAGAAAGATTAGGTAAACTAGAAAAGAGTGTTAACAGCGATTTAAATACTTTTAAATTTGATATATCTAAACACCTAACAGATGATATAGATAAATTAAATGAAAAGATAGAGAAAAAGCTCCTAGTTATGAACAATCAAGTAAATGAAAGAATAGATCAGAACTTTGATAAGACCAATAAAACATTTAATAATGTTTTAGAAAGATTAACTAAAATAGATGAAGCTCAAAAGAAAATAGATAGCCTATCTACTGAGATAGTTAACCTACAAAGTGTTCTAACCGATAAGAAGACTAGAGGTATCTTTGGTGAAGTAAATCTTAACTATATCTTAACTAGTATCTTTGGTGAAAACAAAGGCAAAATATACGATGTTCAATATACTCTAAGTAATGGTTATATTGCTGATTCAATTATTTTTGCTCCTGAACCATTAGGTACTATCTGTATAGATAGTAAATTCCCTTTGGAAAAATATCAAAAAATGACTGATAAAAAGTTATCTACTTCTGAAAGAAATGTTGCTGAAAGACTGTTTAAATCAGACGTAAAAAAGCACATCGATGCCATCTCATCTAAGTATATTATTCCTGGTGAAACTGCGGATCAAGCCATCATGTTTTTACCGGCAGAAGCAATATTCGCTGAAATAAATGCCTATCATAGCGATCTATTAAAGTATTCTTATGAAAGAAGGGTTTGGATAACGGGACCAACTACATTAATGAGTACCCTTACAATAATTCAAATGATTATTAAAAATGTTGAAAGAGATAAATATGCTCAAATAATACATCTAGAATTAAATAAACTAAGTAAAGAATTCATTAAGTATCGTGAAAGATGGGATAAACTTAGTAGAACTATGGATACAGTTACTAAAGACATAAAAGATATTAATATAACAACAGAAAAAATTACTAAAAGATTTGATTCTATAAATGGTGTAGATGTAGAATCTTTAACCAATAATAATGAAGATAACTTTTAAAAAAATACTTTATAATAAAAGATAACAAAGTATCATTATTTGGTGAATAAAAAAAAGATTCGCCAGATAATATGTTATAATCTATATAGAATAGGTGATAAAATGGCCAAGAAAAAAAGTAATAAAAAAGCGGAAACTGTAAAAAAAGAAACTAAAAAAGTAGAAAAAATAAATATTATAAAAGATAAAGAAAAAGCAATTAACAATAAGTGTCCTGCCTGTAGTGCTCCTATCGCATTTAACCCAACCCTTAATAAGTGGAAATGTGAATACTGCTTAAGCGAGTTTACTCTAGAAGACATGCAAAAATATAATAACGCTAGTAGTAAAGAAGCAAACGATATTGCCGAAAATGAGAACGAAGAAGAATTAGATTTATTATCTTATAAGTGTCAAAACTGTGGAGCAGAGATAGTAGCCGATGAAAATACAGCTGCAACCTTCTGTGTTTACTGCGGTAGTATAGCTATTCTAAAGAGTAAACTAAGTGGTAAGTTTGCTCCTAATTCAATTATTCCAT
The DNA here is from genome assembly GCA_947303405.1 of uncultured Mycoplasmatota bacterium. Taxonomy (GTDB): domain Bacteria; phylum Bacillota_I; class Bacilli_A; order RF39; family UBA660; genus Coprovivens. The sequence goes on along the minus strand of CAMYYH010000006.1, from coordinate 30,574 downwards.
TTAAAAAGACTAACAAAGAAGCAATAGATGCTTTTGTTAATATCTCTAAAGGAAGACCTCTATGTCCAAAGGATTTTAACAATAAAAAGAATATCGAAAAAATAAAGGGTGTTTATATCCCATTTTGGCTTCATAATACGACTATTAAAGGTGATTTAAACGCTAGTGCTACTAGAGTTAGTTCATGGCATTCTGGTGACTATAGATATACAAAAACGGATTATTATAAACTATATCGCTCGGGTTCCGTTTCCTTTGTTAGAATCCCTGTTGATGGATCTAATAACTTTGATAATGACATTATGAACTCCATTGAACCTTTTGACTATAGTGAATTAATTAAATATAATCATGCCTATTTATCAGGTTTCTTTGCAGAGAAATATGATGTAGCAAGTGAACAAACTAACGCTGAAGCTGATAATAGAGCTTTAAATTCTACAAGAAATATTATGTATAAGGGTTCTGCATTTGCTACTAAAACAATTACCGAAGATACCTTAAAACCTGTTGACTCTAATATTGAATATGCCTTATTGCCTGTTTGGATGGTTAATGTTAAGTATGGTGATAAGACTTACATATTCGCTATGAATGGTCAAACAGGTAAGTTTATAGGTAATATCCCTTTAGATAAGAAAAAGGCAGTAAGATATGGCATATTAATATTTGCAGGTTGCTTTGCCGTTATATATTTAATATGTCTTGCTGTAATGCTAGTGGGGTGATAATTATGAAGAAGATATATTTACTATTTATTATTTTATTACTATTCCCAACTATAATCCTAGCTAGTACTAATACTAAATCAAGAGAAGGAATAGAAAATTATGGTGTTACTAAATATGAAGTAACACCCAAAAATAAGAAATATGTATTAGATACTCCATACGTTGATGCTTCTGAAAAATTATATGACTTTGCTGAAATACTAACGGACGAAGAAGAACAAGAGCTATATGATCTTATTAGTGGTTTTAATGAAAAAACTGGCTTTGATTTAGTAATACTAACTAAGTCCTTACCATATACCGATGATCAAGAAAACGAGGATTACGCTACTGACTTCTATGACTTTAACGATTTTAATAAAAATGGTATTTTATTCTTCCGTAATGATTACGAAGAAGATCGCTATTTTGATTTATATTCATTTGGTGATGCTCAACTATACTATTATGACACTAGATTATCTGACCTTCTAGATGAGATATTTGATGAAATACGTAATAAAGAATACTTATCAAGTATCAAACATCTAATATCTAGATTAAATGACTATTATGATTATGGTAAACTAGAAAACTATTTTGTAGATAATGATGGCTTTTTAAGAGAATCTAATAGATATTACATTGATGAAAATGGTAAACTAAGAAAAATTATTAACTACCAAATTCCTATATTGCCATCAATCATTATATCGGCTATTATTTCTCTTATATCTGTAGCTAGTATGGTAAAAAAGAATAAAATGATAAGAAACGCTACTGATGCAACAGTCTATGTTGACGAAGGAAATATTAATATTCTTGTAAAAAGAGATGAATTGGTAAATTCAATAACCAATCGCACATATATTCCTCCAGCAAGTTCGTCTTCAGGCGGTGGTGGAGGACACTCCTCTAGTAGTGGTCACTCCGGTGGAGGACACTCAAGTGGTGGAGGTCGTCACGGTTAGGGGATTTTTACCAATTCCCTTTTTTTATGCCTTTTTATAATAGTAGGGGTAGGGAAATATAATATATTTCACTTTACTTATCTAAAAGAGAGTTGGACTATTAGGAACTTAGTATTTAAGAAAGTGTGTATGTACAGTAAGTTTTTGGAAAGATTAAATTTAGACAAAAGATTATTCCCTGGATTATATACCAGTGCAATGCATACAAAACTCTATATGATTTTACTCGTAAGCAGCAAGAATCTGGGAAAAGAAAATGATTTTCCCATTATTAAATACTATCCTTCTATTTATTTCATCAATCTTCTTAATAATATTTCTTATTTCAAGACAATACCCAGCTTGATAGTACTTTATATTAATAATATTTTTATTATTATAAGCTTCATATATTACTTCTTGTATCTCTTTTAATTGTTCTTCTGAAAGAGTAGGTTTATAAAATCTTCTCTTTTCTTTTTCTATCTCATCTACTAAACTATTCCCATCACATACAGCATTAAAAGGCATCCACTTATTCATTATGACCACCTCTCTTTTTATTTCTATCTCTTATAGTTGAATCACTGAGTAGGGAAGAAGCTCTAAGTATACTATTTCTTCCGTATTTACTAGTTATTTCGTCTATTACTTTATCCTTCTTCTCATCTTTATCTTCTTCTGGACTTGAGAATAAATTTAGCTGTTTATAAGTCTTGTCTATCAAACCACCACAACTTATTGCTACTCTTCTTATCGGTTTATTAGTATAATATCTATCAAATAATATATAGCAAGTATTTAGTATAGTATTTAAATTATCCGTCGGATTATCTAGTTTACTAACTCTATAAAAGCCCCCTCCATAAGTCTTAGAATATCCTATACCTAGACCAATTACTTGTGTTTGTTTATTGGCCATTCTTAGCCTTTTTACTACCACATCTACCGTTTCCTCGATAATTATTTTTATATTATCCCCATTATAATCTTTAAATAAAACCTGACTATTAGAAAAAGATTTCTCCTTAACATTTCTATCCATTTTAGAGATAACTGTCTCATCTATACCATTAGCCCTTAACCATAACTCTTCTCCCATAACTCCAAACTTATCTTTTAAATACTCTTTTTTCGTAAGTGCTAAATCCCCAACTGAGTATATACCTAATTTATTAAGTCTTCTTTCCATCCTTGGTCCGATACTCCACATCTTAGATAGAGGAGTAATCTTCCATAACTTCTTTTCAATATCTTCTTCCGTCCACTTGGCAATCCCATTTTTATACTTTTTAGCTTCCGTATCCATTGCTACCTTAGCTAAAAATATATTTGGTCCTATCCCACAAGTAGCCGTTAAGCCCGTTCGTTTAGTTATCTCTTTTAATATTTCTTCTGCTAACTCATAATCTGTTTTCTTATATAATCTTAAATAATGAGTTACATCCAAAAAACATTCATCAATAGAGTAGACATGTAAATCTTCTTTAGCTACATAACTTAAATAAACCTTTATAACTCTTTTACTCATAGCTACATAGTAATTCATTCTTGGTGGGACTATCATATATTTGATATTTTTTGGTATTTGATATATCCTTCCACGAGAAGGAACCCCTTGCTTTTTCAAGTAAGGGGTTACAGCTAGAGTTATTGCTCCTCCACCTTGTGAAGGATTAGCTACTACCAAAGGAGTAGTAAAGGGATCCAATCCTCTAGCTACACATTCACAGGAAGCAAAAAAACTTTTTAAATCAATACTTAGTATATTCATTTTTTCACTCCCTTTCTAAGCACATTATAAAACAAATATATTTGTTCGTCAATATATTTGTTCGTGTTTAGGGAGTGGGAGTTATGAACTTAATATCCACTCAATAATTAACTTCTTTATTTCAAAATATTCTTCTTCTTCAAATTGCATATTAGCTATACAATATCTTTTATTACTTATATGAGAGCAAAACATACACTCATGAATATCATAACAATCTTGAATAAATAAAGAATTACTTACTTTAGCAGAATATATAACGTTATAACAATTACTACATCCCTTTGAATCATCACATCTAATACAAAAACTAGATGTATTAGATCTTTGAGAAGCTAGTAAATATTCTGAATCTAAACAAGTGTCACAATATACAAGATTCTTAGAATCACTACAATCTGTACTTCTATACACATTTTCGCTTCTATATATCGTATCACTTTTAGCTACATTAATAGAGTCAAATACTCTTTCTGTTGTAGTTAAATTAATAGATGCCCAAATATCTATTAATTCTTGAAGATTATTAATCTCTCTTTTTTTAAGCATCCAATCTTCTTTCTTTTCTGCATTCTTAGAAGTTATATATCTGCCACTATTAATCGCATCAGCCCAAGTAATTTCATTTGTAGTAGAGTCATTTACTTGCTTTGGCAATTTTATATCAAAAGCAAACTTTTCTAATATATCCTCAAGAGAATAAGTATTATCCCTTTCAAATACATTGTTAAATATTTTATTAATAATCTCTAATGCTTTACTATCGTCCATTCTTTCTTACTCCTCTCCTGTTAGTTGAAGTAGATATCATAATATCTTTCAAACTAACATTACTATATAAACTAAACTTAGTCTTAGTAGACTTATTATCATTTTCTTCCAAGTTATTACTTTCTTTTATACTTTCCCTTTTTATTCTTGGAATACTAGTATAATTCAAAGTAACACCCTTAAAAGCCGGTAATAACACATCATTAGAAGATACTCTAACAATACATTCTCTATTATTAAGTTCAGATAATAATTTAACCTTAGTTTCTCGCGAATCATCAGTAGGAATCTTCATATTAAAGCTATCAGCCAGTATATTAGCATCTAACTTAGATACTCTAAAAATATAATAATTAACTACGTTAGCAAATATAGAACTCTTTAATTCTTCCGATATCTGATTAAAGTATTGCCCTGCTAGTATTAAAGATAAATTATACTTTCTAGCTTCAGATAAGTATTTAGAAAGAATAGGATTCTCTATAACTGCAACTTCATCTATAATAAAAATAATATGTTGATCAATTTCATTCATTTGAATAATAGTTAATAATTGTTGCATTATTAATCCAGCAATAGTCTTAGTAACTTTATCCCCTAATTTAGTTCTATCTAAAGAGAATAGAGTAAGGAAATTATCTTTAATAGTATCACTAAGGCTAGTAGATATATCAGTTGAATTAAATACCGGTATCATTTCCATCTCATCTATAAAACTAATTATTGGTGAGATTGTTTCCGAATAAGACTTAGTCCTTAAATCATTAAAATCTACTAAGAAAAAATCAACCACACTAACCGGCACATTGTTTTTTACCTTTTTAATTAAATCATTTCTATATTCTAAATCTAATAATAATTTTCTTAAACTTTTAAAATTAAAACTTTTATCAGCTAATAATACATGTATAGAATGTCTTAAGACTCTTTCTAATTTAGAATTATACTGATCAGCAATTAAAGCCTTAAATAAATCTATTAACAACTCCGTAGATGCTACGATATCTTCAGTATTATTAATAAATAAATCTATACTATCCAATTTATCTTTAAAATCTATTACTTTGCCAATCCCCCCAATATCATTTTCTAATGCTGCATGCGGATCTATTACTACAACTTTGTATTGCTGTCTTAATCTTTCATTTTTAAAAATATTATTAACTAACAAACTAATAAACTTTGATTTACCACATCCAGAAGAACCCATTATAATAGAGTGCTTGTCAAAACAAAAACTATTCTGGTTTAAATAAAACTTACCCTGTAAATAAGGAAATGTATCAACAGATAATAAAGCATTACTAGAATCAGAATTTAATAAATGTAATATCTTATTTATATCTAAATACTTAGGACATTTCTTATAAAAATATCTACTATTTCCAGCAAAATCTACAGCTAAAATATTAGTAGGAATAGATAAAGGAACTATACATCTTTTAACTATACCATTTTTATTTATATAATACTTAACTTTAGATTTTATTTTTCCATCTAACGACTTTGAAAATCTAATATCTAAATATTCAAGTGTTCCTTTATTTCTAACTTCACAAAAATTAATTAAATCTATAATATTATCCTCTAATCTAGGGAATGAAAAAGAAGAATATTTAGGCTCAGGTTCTTTTATATCTTCTGCTTCTTTTAATAAGAAACAACTTAAATCCTTTATAGAAGCAGGTAAACTACATCTAGTTTTAACAAAATATCTTAAATGATTATTTTCATTAACTATTATTATACGCCATCTTTTTAAATAACCATTATAATCAGATATTGTATTAATTAATTCTAACCATTCTTCAGGAGTAACCTTACTCTTAGTTAGATATATCTCAGACGTTAATATCATCCCTAGTCACCTCATAGTAAAATTATAGCATATTCATTAACCATCTTAAACACTAAATAAGCCCCCCAAATACACGAAACAAAAGAAGTCTAAATCTTCTTTCTATAGACAACTAATAAAGTAAGTTATATAATAAAACCCTAATAACTGAACCAAACTATATAGGAAAGAGGAATACAATATGAAAAACCCATATGCAAGCACAGAGTTACCAAAGACTTTTTTAGAATCGATAGGAGATATACATCCTAATCTAAGGGATAAAGCGATAGAACTAATAAATTATGCGCAGATGAAAGAGACAATATCCGACAATTACTTGCAAGTATTCATCGAGAAGGCATTAGAACAACAAGTGCTATTTGATTACAAAAGCCAAATATTAAGAAGAGAAAGTACAAATATCCCAAAACGTGTTATAAACTATACTGAAGTTAAATATTCACTATTAACTCTTTTGGGTGTAGAAGGATTACAATTCCTTCCTCATTTAGCTAGAATACTGGAAATGTCTCAAGAAGAATTAGAAGCATTACAACAAACTGGTCAATATATAAATGTGACACTAGAAGGTTTTAAAAGTATAGTTATAAACTCAATGAAAAAAACAGCGTATTTACGTGATACAGAAGTTGCAAGGATTAATGAAGAAATAGATGCATTAACACTGGCTTTAGCAAGGCATATACCTAGTCCTCAAAGAACCTATTATATTGAGAATAACTCAAGTGATGGGCCTAAATGGCAAACATCAGAATGTTTAGCTGGAAAAACAATTAAAGATATTAACTCTCTAGTGAGAAATGTAGCAGAGCATACTAATCAGCAAAGAGAAAATGGTTTTAAAATATCATTACCAGATAATCTACCTCCAAAATTACTTAAAGAAATAAAGGATTCTGGATGCTACTACGAACCGGAACAAAAAATAATAGATTTCGAAAAATTTAAAAGAATAGTTGAAATATTTCAAAAAGAATTAAAAGAAAAAGCCAAAAAGTATGAGGGACATTATCTAGAAGAAAAACTTAAAGTTGCTTTTATTTCCCCAAAATCACTTAATATAAAAAACAAAAAAATAATTGCTAACGTAATTAGCGGCTTGAGTAGACACCTGTTAGTTGTTGGCCTAAGTGATTTTTTTCAAATGGAAAACCGCAATAACCACAGACTTATATATGGTAAAAAAAATGAGGAAAAATTAGCCACCTTATTACATTCAGCACTAACAAGAGTAAAAGAATACTATACAACAGATCAAACTATTAACAATCAGCCGGCATTAGCCTCAACAGTTTATGACTATTTTGGCTATAGAGTAGACTTGAGTAACAGTACCCCTACTAAACAATCAGAAGAATATAGGAAAGCAGTAACGGCAACAAATGATGCTTTAGAGGCTCTTGTTGCTATCATAAGACACATAGAATTGGACCAATCTGCGAATTATAATAAAAAGAAATTATTATTAACCCAAGCAACAGTGGGTAAAGAAAAAGCCATGGAAGCTCTTAGAGCACTAGTGAGCGATGAAATAGCATTTGATGAAGATGACGTAATAAAAATTAACCAAAAAATTCAAGAAGACAGATTATATCTTGCTAGCGCAAGAGTAAGCATAATGATAAAGGAATATTTTGAACTATTCCAATCCATCTCCAAAGCTCGCATTAAAAATGGATGTTTAGACGACGTTACAACAATAGTATGGGATGTAAATTATGCACTGAGAGGAAGAGGGCCAATAGTATTCCCTACTGCTTCCCAAGAAAAAGTACCAGCAGAGCTTTCAGAAGTTGTAGCTTCAACCTTAGTAAAAAAAGGTGAAGTTGCAACAAAAAACGGGTCATAGTATATATTAAAATCACCCATAAATGGATGAGAGTTATGAAGCATAATTAGTGATATATTGAAACAATAGTCAAAAACGCAAAATTAATTGCGTTTTTTGAATTTCTCATAATAATTGCTTCCTTAATATACGATATTATTGGTAGACAAATAATTGTTATAGATATATAATATCTACCGAGCTGAAGATATAAGTGATAGAAAAGAGAGAGAGAGATGAGTACTACTAACCCCAAAATTATACCAATTCAACAATATATTGAGAGCATAATTAATGAAATTCGAACCTTTGAACAAGCGATTGCATCAGTTCAATCACGTCTTAAAGAAAATCCTAGTAATGAGAGCTTACAATTACAACTACAGCTATTAAACTATGAAAAATTATCTTTAAAAAACATGGTATGGCTTCCTATATATGTAAGAATTCAAAACCTGTCAGATACAGAAATAGAAGAGGTAAAAAAAGAATTAAATGATTCGTTTTTAGCAAATATGAGTTCTTTACCAAATGCTGAAATAAAAAAACAACTTCTTTCTTTAATCCCTTATCACGAGGAACTAGCCACAATACTAGAAGAATCCCAAAAGAATCCTAGTACAATGATTGCCGCCTTTGCAGAAATGAATATGGGTGCCTTTGATGATAAGGCTAAAACTGATGATAGTTTGACTTCTAATACTATTAACGGATCAAAAATGGATTTTATAATAAAACTATTAAACGATTTTTATAAATCACTAGAGGAAATGAAGGGCATATGTCGCGATGCTGAAAATGGAATGATAAGGGTAGAACAAAACGGATTATCTCCAATCATATTAAATGAGTTGTATGATTCCATTTACTATGATGCAGAAACTCATTCTCTTATGAAGGTTAAAGGGTTGCGTTCGAAAATGGAAAACCTATTTAGAAGATTTGAAGACGTAACAAAGAAGCTGGCTGCTGAGTATATAATTGGCAAACTGGAGAGACTAAGCTCATATATTGAAGATAAAGATAAAATTAATTTGGAAACAGACGCTACTTTTTTACTCGACTTTCATAGAGATAAACTACAAAAAGATACAAAAAAATTCTTAGAAAGCCCTCTATACATATTCCAAAACAGACGCCGCAAAAAAGAAGTCATTAAAGATGGTTTTGAGCAGGTCTTAAAATGGTATCAAGAGGCGGATAAGGCGCTAGAGGAATGGCTTGGCCCAATACAAGATTCTAATAGTGTATATGGAGCTATTCATAGTAATACCACTTGGTTAGAAGGATGCAAGCTGCTTTCGGAGAGTTCCCAAACCTATGCCTACAAAAACTGGCAAGAAATGAGAAGAATTGTTGAAAATATTTCCTCCATGTTACACGCAAGAGATACTATTTCTAGCAAGGTTATAAGAGATATGAGCAATGGTCTTCAAAATAACCCTTCTTTCTTAATAGAGCTGCTTGCTAAAGCTTATCTAGCAGAAGTTATTAGAAAAGTTAAATTACATGCTCTTTCTAGAATAGGCACGAAGGGTGACATTCAAGGGATTATAAGGTGTTTAACCCAAATTAAAAATGACGTAACTATAGATGATTTTAAAATAATAGTTGGGTTAGAACGTAATAATATTAATACAGCCGCAACTCACTTAGAAGATCTAGGAAAGAATAGTTTAATTGATAATGAATATATAGAATTTCAACGAAGAGTATTACAGTTAAAAGAAGCTGCTTTATTTGAAGGATTAGACTGGTGCCCAACCTACTTGTTAATAAAAGGTTCTTCAAATGCCCTAATCGAAGAAGTAAAACCACTGTTAATAAAAGGTACTAAAGAAAGAATAGAGGCTTTAAGTAAAGAGGGGAACGAAAAGGATGTTAAAGACCTTGCTGATGCTAGGGAATTGTTAAATGTTCTCGAAAATGGTAATCCAAGAGAAATAAGAGAATTCCTAATTGCTCATATTCCTCATATAGAAGAGATAAAAGATCTAGAAAATAGAATAAACTATACTAATAATGATTGTGCTTTGGCTAATAGTATAAGACCTAGCAATAGCCAGCTATTAGCTTCTAAAATAGCTAATCCAGAAACAATACCGTTGAATCTTATTCGAAATTTAAGAGTTGAACAAACTAGCATATCTCGGGTAACAGATTTATTTAAAGAATTAGGCGAACTTCAATATAAAGAAATAAAAACTCCTAATACACCTATTAGTTATACTCTTCCTGAAGGACTACCACCTAAACTAAAAGAAATAGTTCTTTCATCTCCATATTATGATGCCGAAAAAGGAGTAATAATTGACCCTATAAATCTATATGTTGAGATAGCTCATTTTTTAAAAATACTTAGACATTTAACACAATATGTTAAGGAAATGTATAATCCACAAATACAAAGATTATTTGCAAATAGAGAAAATCGTGGGGACAATATAAGATTATTAAAAAGATTTTATCATTTGCTACCAATTTCTGATTTAAATCAAATAGAAAGATTAGCTTTGATGAATGCTATATTGAGGTGTAGTCCCCTTGCTAAAACAAAGTTTGCTCTTAACAACGAAGAAATACTTGATGAACGTATAAGGACTGCTAATGATAAAATAGAAGCCGTTTACATGAATAACGAGTTAGCAAAATACTTTAATGATGAATTTGATATTACACAACCTCAAATGTATGAACAACAATGGGAGGATCTAAAGGCCGCCATACATACTACCATAAGAGAAACTGTAAAATTCAAAAAATCGATATTAGCTTTGATTGATTCAGAGGCCTTTACTTCTGAACACCATCAAAAAGTGAAAGAAAAAATAGAAATGATTGCTAAGGTAACAACAATTAACGATGCTGATTACATTAGAAATACAGCGCTTGCTCTAATGGCTAACTGTAACCCAATAGAAAAAGCTATAGCTATAGAGTATATAACAGATTTTGTAAAAAGGATGCAAGCAATGGCACAAGATTATACTCTTGACGTTGATGATTTCGTTAATACAATAGTGGGGATGGGTTTAGTTGCTGAATCAACAACACTTTCTATACCAAGTTTAGTTCACAAAAAAAGAATTTAAGGTTATTACTTAAATTCTTTTTTTATATCTACTTTAATACCACTTAAAACTATGATATAAATAAATCAATGGAGGAATGTATATGAATAATATAGAGTTTATAAATGATGCATATACAGCCGATGGTTTACGTTTACCAATGGTCCATTTTAATAGCCAAGATAAAGATTTATGTGTTATTTTTATACATGGTATGTGTCAAACAATAATAGATAATTACTTTACTATCGAATGTGGCAAACTACTATCTAACAATAATATTGGTTTTATATATGAACACAATAGGGGCTATTCTATTGAAAATGACATACTAAAAAGAGATGGTACGTATATAAGATGTGGCTGTATGTATGAAATATTTGAAGATTGTCTAATAGATATTGATTTAGTTATTGATAAAGCTCTTGAGTTAGGGTACAAGAAAATAGTATTAATGGGACATAGTTATGGCTGTAATAAACTAATCTATTATTACTACAAGAAACATCCTAATATAGTAGGTATGATACTTGGTAGTGCTCCTGATATGGTTGGCCTTCATCTACTAAAACAAAATGATTATAAAGAACTAATAAAAGAAGCTAAAGATAATATTGATAAAGGAAATGGCACCAAACTACTTAGTAATATAATAGAAGACTATATGTATATGAGTTCCCAAACATATTATAATTGGTATAACAAAGATTCTAATGTAGATAACTTACCAGTTATGAATTATTCTAATAAATGGGAACAATTTGCTAGTTTAGACATTCCCATTCTTACATTTTCTGGTTCTAATGAAACAGAAAACTACCATCATCTAGACATATTAAAAGAAAAAGCTATAAGTTGTAATGATTTTACTTATCAAACTATAGATAACACAGATCATTTCTATCATAATAAAGAATTAGAAGTAAGTAATCTAATATTAGAATGGTTAAAAGAAAGGTACTGAGTAATAATATGATAATAGGCAAATTAGAATTTAATCCCATTATAGATAATAAAGAATTAGTTCCTACTTGTATCTATGATTTTGTTAACGATTGGGAAAACAAAGAGGAACAAAAACAAATAATAATAGGCGGAGGACTCGTTAAATCGAAGATATCTCTACCTACCGAATTATTTTTAAAACTTCCTAATGTAGAAATAGTAGAAGGCATAGCTAAAACAGTAAATTGATAGCATGAAGTGATAATATGATAAATAATATTAAAGAAACACTAGTTAATAATTTCTTAAGAATATCTAAGATACCTCGCCAATCAGGTAATGAGGAGGGAATAGCTAACTTCTTTATAAATATAGCCTGTGATAATAATTTATATTGTTATAAAGACTCTTATAATAATGTTCTAATTAAGAAACAAGGTAATATAAAAGGAGAATCTATAGCTATCCAAGCTCATCTAGATATGGTTTGTGTAAAAACCAAAGAAAGCAACCACGATTTTTCTAAAGAAGGAATAGATCAAGGCGGCTTAGAATGTGTAACTATTAAAGATAGTATCGGTAATATAGATGTCATATCTATTGGATCTACTGTAGAAAACTATCATACAGTAAATGAGATAACCTATATTAGTTCATGGGTAAAATCTATAATATATTGATAAAACTATTAGAAGAATTAGCCGAAAAAAATAATAACCAAAACAATAAAAATAATTATATACAACTTATATATTAATATGTTATTATAAAATCGATTTGGGGGAAAAATCATGAGTGAAACACTAAAAGAAACAAAAAAGCCAAAATGGGAAATATATCATGTTAATGATGCCAATATTGTATATCTTACACAGAGTAATATAGAAGAATTCCTTGTTTCACAAAGGTACTTATCTTTTTATAATTGGCTGCCTACAAATAACTTGGAAATAAAAGAAGGACCATTAATATACAATATTAGAAGTGTAACTTTCGATAATAGATGTGACATAGATAGTTCGGAATGTACCACTATACTAAAGGGATGCGTTTTTAATGATAATACACGTATTCAATCTTATAAAAGTGTAACTGAGATTCTTGATAGCAACTTTTATTCTTCTACTAAGCTGGTTTCCCATTTTGGGAATGACTCTTCAGATAAAGCTAGTATATTTACAAGTAGTACCTTTGCAAAGGAACTTAACATTTTGATTCAAGAAGATAAAGATTTTTTTGCAAACTGCAGTTTTAATGGGGTGGTCAGTATTAATTCGCAAAGCGGAACCATCGTTTTTGAAAATTGCACTTTCTATAGCTTGGTTGATTGCTCAGAATGGGCCCGCAATACTAACATTTCATTTCGCAACTGTACTTTTAAAGGTTACGTTGCTTTAAGGTCAGATTCTAAATCAACCCTTGAATTCTCTCATTGTACCTTTAATGGAGGAATTAATTTGGAATGGTATGGAACTGCTCGCTTCTCTCAAAACAAATACACTTTTGGTACTACCTCTTATCTGTTGAAAAAGGATTTACCAATGAATAACACAGATTTATTGTGTGGAAGAGTGGGGACTCTGTTATTAGAAAATGATCGTATAAGAAGTACAGATGCTTTTCCGATGAATAGAATAAATCTTGAGCTGGATACGCTCTTTATGAATCATTCTAGCTTTGGTAAAGAGTCTGACTCAGTTATTATTAACGCTGGTATCATGGTTCTTAAATCTTCTCAAATTGAATATCAAAAGCGACGCTTTTTTGGGGGAGTACATTCTCAACATCTTTGGATTAATGATGCTTCAAAGGTTAATGGTGAAATGCTTCTTCCTAAAACCAATCTATTGCCTACAGGAGTAAAAACAAAAACGATAACGCTTTTAGATGGTGAGTTCCCTGAAAGAGTACTAAAATACGCAAAAACCCCAAAAAAAGGAATTTCTAAAGCAAGTTAGGACTTTTTCCTATAAATAATATTGTAAGGTGATAATAATGAACAGAATATTTATTGTCCATTGTTGGGATGGAACTAAAGATGATGGATGGTATCCATGGCTCGATAAAAAAATTAGTAATAATGAAAACAAAGTAATTAGATTTAATATGCCTAATACAGAAAATCCCGTAATTAACGAATGGATAAACGAACTAAAGGAACAAGTTAATTATATAGATACAAACACCTACTTTGTAGGTCATAGTATTGGTTGTCAAACTATACTTAGATATCTAGAACATGAGAATATTAGTAAAATAGGAGGTATATTACTAGTAGCACCCTGGTTAGACTTGTTGCCCGATGCTATAAGCAATGAAGACTCTTATAATACAGCTAAACCTTGGTTAGAAACTCCAATAGATTTTTCTAAAATTAACAAAATAACGCAAAATATTACCTGTATATTTTCTGACAACGACTATTTTGTCTCCTTAGAACAAGAAAAAGTATTTAAAGATTTACTTAAAGCTAAGACGATAATAGTCAAAAACAAAGGTCATATAAGTGCCGACGATGGAGTTACTGAACTACCAGAAATATATGAAGAATTAAGGAGAATAATCAACAAATTAGAAGATTAAAAATTTCTTCTAATTTTTTATTCCACTTTTAAAATATGGTGCTATAATTAAGATAAGAAGGTAGTGTTAAAATGAGTATTGATAGTGCATACGAGCAACAATCAACTTATGACTTTAAACAAGATTTATTATCTTTTATAAAAAAAATATGTAAAGAAAAAGGAATTGAAGAAGACGCAAGGATGGGGACATCTACGTCTTATTTTTGTTTGGAGACAAATGATATAAAAGTTATCGACAAACAACTTACGAAAATGATAAAAAGATTATTTAAAAATAATACTGCTACAAGAAACTCATATCTACTAGAGCTTAAACATCTTATCTATAATATAAGATTTAGAATAGAAATGTCTAAATATGAAAGAAGAATGAGAATAATCTTACCAATAGAAGAACAAGTAAATAAACTAAGAAAAAGTGGTAAGAGAATAAAAGAGATAAAAGAAGAACTAGGTGATAATAGTGATATATTTGAATATGTACCTAGAATTCTTTATCATGGGAGTCCTGATAATTTAGACATAATTCATTCTAATGAGAGTGCCCAAAAGGGTAGCTATGTCTATGCTACAGATAATCCAGTTCTATCTTTATTCTTTGCTATATTTCGTAATCCAAGTATAGTTAAAGCTAATATAAAAGAGACTATCGATGAGTTTGGTAACTATAAAGTTATATATCAAATAGATGAAAGAGTAGAAGGGGTTTTAGAAAAGATAATAACAGATAGAGTAATAACTATCCACATTTGTGATGGGAAACAATTCTTTAAACCACAAGGTGTAGCCTATATAGATAGAGAATGGATATCTAAAGATGGTCATGATATAGTACCAATAGATCGTATTCACATTAATATAAAACAATTCTTTGATAGTTTAGAAAAAAGAGGTTTAGTTGAGTATAGTCGATATGATCATTCTAAAGATTGGGAAACAGTTCTTGATATGATAAGTAGAAACTATTCCTTTGGTTTAGGAACTACTAGAGCCAAAGATTTAGAAGCGTTTGATTCTAAATACGACGAATTTATCAACAAGTATTTTCCTGAACAACTAGCTTTTTCTAAAAAACTTAGAGCTATAGTAAAGGAAGTTATGGCTAAGGATTATAAACAAGATAATCCTGAAATGAGTATAGATGAAGAAGATAATTATAAACTAAGATATATTATTAGTTTTGCTAATAGTTTCTTGTCAACAATAGATGATAACACTATTTGCGTAGATATGCATAAAATAACAGATTTTTTAAACTCAAATTATGTGTTTCAAGGAGAGAGTTAATGAAAGAATTAGATTTTAATAATAGCGAAAGAAAAAAGACTTATGACTGGTTTAAAACATTCTCTAATAGTACTTGTAGTATGAATGTTAAAATGGATGTTACTAACTTAATAAAACATGTTAAAGATAAGAAAGAATCATTCTTTATAGATTTATTATATATTGTAGTAAATGGCTTAAACTCTATAGATGAAATGAGAATGAGATTAGTAGATGATAAACCAGTAATATTCTCGGATATTAATCCAGCTTTTACAGTAATGACTGAACTAGGAACTTTTGAAAATGTTAGATTTAAAAATTGTCATACGTTTAAAGAATTTTATGAAATAGCCCATACTAAAATAGAAGAGGTTAAAAAACAAAGTCATATTAGAAAAGAAAATTATAATCCTGAGAATTGCTATGATGATTATTATATAACTTGTACACCTTGGGTAGACTTTACCCAAGTAACCCATCCTATTCCAGATAATCAATCATCTCAATGTATACCTCGTATATGTTGGGGAAAGTATACTGAGAATAATGGTAAATATGAATTAATGCTAAATATAACAGTAAGCCATATATTTGTTGATGGCTTTCCATTATCCCAAGCCTTTATAAAAATCCAAGAACTATTAGATAATGCTAATCAAGTATTACAATAAAGCCTATAAGAGTTAATCTTATAGCTTTTTTATGCTATACTTATCATTAAGGAGATAATAAAGATGAATATAAATATCAATAGAGTTAAAATTATTACTACAGTTCCATTAGAGAACTTAGAAGTTGTTAGAGATGCTATATGTGAAGAAGGAGCTGGCATAATAGGTAATTATAACTATTGTTCTATGATTACCAAATGTATTGGTACTTCTAAACCCAATAAAGAAGCAAATCCCTACATAGGAGAAACTGATAAATTAACAATTATTGAAGAAGAAAAACTAGAAGTAGTATGTGATATTAACATAGCTAAAAGAGTTATATTTAAACTAAGAGAGGTTCATCCTTATGAAGAACCTGCTATAGATATCATTCCCCTAATAGATGAAGAAGACTTATAAAAAAGATAGAATAGAAGAATATCTTTTAAACTAGTTCAAAGACAATAAATATTATTGTCTTTTTATAATCCTACGATTCATAGGATGACTTTCTCTAACTATTATAATAATATCTCTCTAGAAAGGAGAAATATTATGACAAAGATAGATAACTATGCTTTAACAATATTACTATTATATATTATATATAATATAATACTAAGATACTTGTTAATAAGTGGTATGTTATACCAACTATTTATGTACTTATTAATAATAATTAATAATATCATTCTAATTAAGTATAGAAAACATATTAAGTATAAAACACTAATAATAATTATATATTTACTATTAGGTATTTTTTCTAAGAATATCTTCCAATACTTATTTGGTCTATCTAATATTATAGTATTAATTATTATTGGATTTAAAGAGAGTAGAATTATTAAGATTATCTCTATACTTGTTATCATAATAAGTATTAAATACTTTATACTTATATTATTTATATTAGCATTTACGTTTGGTAATAGTATTAATAGTGATATCATTACAAATGATATATATGAAAAAACTCATTACTATTGTAATAATCATTACGAAGCATATGCTTATTCTAAAGGGGCAATGGATAAATATCATTATAGTATAGGGAAACATTATGTAATACTAAATCTAAATGATATAATATATATATCTTATAACCAGAGAAATGAAGTATCTAATGCAAAATATAATGATTATATAAATAAAAATAATTGTCGATTGGTTAGTGATAAATATGAATCTAAATAAAATATCTTCTTTTATAAAATCTAAAAGAAAAGAACTAGGTATTACTCAAGAAGAGTTAGCTAGTAGATTATATGTAACTGAAAAAGCTATTTCTAGATGGGAAACAGGTCGGGGAACTCCTGATATATCATTATTGTTACCTTTATCTAAAGAACTTAAAGTAGAAGTATCTGAACTATTAAATGGAGAAAATGATAAAAAAGAAATAGAAAAGATAATTGAGTATAATGAATTAACTAAATCTAATAAACATAATACCTATTATAAAATAATAATACTATTATATACTTTATCTATTTTATCATTTTTATATTACTTAAGATTAGAATACAACCCTAATATAGAACTAAATTACTTTATAAGATTATTCATTACTATTATATCTTCGATACTAATGATAATAGGTAATATTATTTATAGTAATAACTATGTAGAAAGAATAGAAGATAAAAAGAAAGTACTAAGGATATCACATATAATACTATTTGTTTATTATATTATATTACTATTTAATATGGCTCTATTTGCTAGATATCATAATATTAATAGTTATAACTTTGTTCCCTTCAAATCCATAATAGCTATTATAAATGGTGGTTCTTTATATAATATTACTATAAATATATTAGGTAATATCTTAATATTTATACCTTTAGAATACTTTCTTATTGAATTGTTTAAAATTAATAAATTAGCAATAAATACTATTATATCTATCTTAATAGTTATCTTTATAGAAATATTACAATATACCTTTAAAGTAGGAGTATTTGATGTAGATGACATTATCTTATGTAATCTAGGAATGTTTCTATTCTATATCATTTATAACAAGATTAAACCCCGTTTCTTATAATAGAAACAGGGGTTTTTACTTTCTACCCGTAATCTCTTTCCATATTTCGTAAGCCGCTTTAGCATTTGGATCCGGTCTCATAACCAATCTTAGTATTGCTTCGGGCGTAGCAGGTTCTCCACCCAACTTTCTAGGACTATCACCATCTTCGCTAGTTCCAGGTAAGTACACCGAAGCAAGAGGTGGTTTCTTATATATTAGGGCCAAAACCTGTACTCCTAATTGTTGTACTTTCCTTATTCTTTCTCCATCTTCAAAGCATTGTTTTGCTAAAGCACCTATTATTTGTTCAATAATTACTAGATGAACGTCTGTAAAAGATTTTCTATTCTTTAGTAAATAATCTAATATACCCATAGTCTCATCAATATAATGAATTCTAAACTCTTCTTTAGCATTAACTGCATCATTAACATTATCTAATCTGTCGCATAACTTTATGGTTAGAGCTTGATCGGACATGCCACACATCTTTGTCTGCAAGACATTTTGCTTACCATCTCTTTTTTTATCCTCTTTATTAGTTGTTAATTCTAATACCCATTTAGATATAACGGAACCGAATATCTTTTCAATTTCTTCACTGGTTGTTTCTGTATTTTCTAATACGTCATGTAGTAACGCAGCCGCCATTAACTCTCGAAAATCACTAGAGTTGCTATATTGTGAAACAAGAAAGGCTACTCGTCTTGGGTGCTCAATATAAGGATCACCATTTTTCCTCCGTTCTCCATAATGTTTCTTTTGAGCAATTTCATTTGCTTTCATTAATGTATAATCAATGGCTTTCCAGGTAATTATATGTCCTTTTCTTTTCTTGGTTTTTAAACCAATCTCATTATTGAAAATATAAGACCATTTATTTGCTTCTCTATAATCAAAATCATCAGCCCCGTCTTCCATACTAAGAAATCTATTTCTATTAAATAGTTGCTCAGCCAAGCTCTTTCTATAGTCAAAAACTTGATTAATTCTATTTGAAGAATGCGCAGGGCCAGTAAGACGCATTCTTTTTGCTTCTAAATCATCTCCTTCTTGCACCCATTCAGATAGCATTTCTTTCTCAAATCCATTATAATAAGTAATCAAATGAGTAACATCTCCTCTTGCTGCGGGATATAATACCTGATATAAAAGTTCAGCTTCTGCCATAAAATCACCACTTCCTAATTGAATTATGACTCATTTTTAAATATAATAAAACTACAAATATTTTATTAACGAGATAACCGGAGGTTATGATGATTAATTTAGAACTATATAGAATCTTTTATGTTGTTGCCTCAACAGGCAACATCACTAAAGCTAGTGAACTATTACATATTTCTCAACCAGCCGTAACTAAGCAAATAAAAAATCTAGAAAGTCAACTAGATACTACATTATTTATTCGCACTAAGAAGGGTGTAGTATTAAATGAAATAGGTCAAAAGATATTCTTAAATGTTAAACAAGCTTTAACATTATTAGATGAATCTAATAATATGATTAATGAGTTCAATGATTATCAAGTAGGTACAATTAAAATAGGTATAAGTACTACCCTAATGAAAAAATACCTACTTAAACATTTAGAAGAATTTCATAAAGATTATCCTAATATAATAGTTGATATTTATACAGATCCAACTAAAGAACTAATTAATAAACTAAAAAATGGTATGATAGATTTGATAATAGGTAAATATCCATCTAACTTAGATAAAGATTTAGATTATTATGAATTAGCTAAAACCAACTATTTATTTGTAGCCAATAAAGATTATTATCCTTCAATAAAAGAAGATCTAGTTCCTAAAGACTTAGAAAAGTATCCAATTATATTACAAGAAAGTCCTTCCAATTCTCGAGCTAGTGTTGAGAAATATTTTCAAGATAATAATCTAAATATTAAACCTAAAATGAGTATAGCTAGTTCTAATCTTTTAATAGATTTTATTAAATTGGGATACGGTATAGGTTACGTAACCGAACTATATATTAAAGATGAACTAGATAAAGGAGTTCTAACTAAACTAAACCCAGTTCCTAAACCAGAATCTATATCATTTGGTATAATAAGTCTTAAAAATAATATTATGCCTAAACACATACAAAAATTTATCGACTATATTAAGTAGAAATAGTGCTATAATAGGCATATAAAATTATTTGAACATTACGTTCAATGGGAGGAAAAATGAAAAGATATTATATTGATCTTGGATCATCTACTATTAAAGTATATGTTTATGAAAAAGAATTAACTCTACAAGAGGAGCATTCCATATACTTTAAAAATGATTTTGATCCAGAAAAAGGTATTAGTGAATACAATCTAAAAGAACTATGTGATTATTTTGAAGAGATTAAAAGTAAATATGATTTAAAATATTATAATACTAATATTTATGTTACTGGTATTTTTAGAAATCTAGTTCAAGATAGAAAAACAGATCTTGTTAAACTATTCAATGATAAATTTGATTTACACTTTAATATAATTAGCCATGGTATAGAAAACTATTACTTAGCTAAAGCTATGGAAAATGACTATAATGGTAAGAAAGTATTAATTATCAATATGGGTGGAAAAACCACAGAATTAGTTACTTTCGCAGGTAATAAAATAGTAAACTCTCAAAACATCAACATCGGAGTTGCCGATTTATTAAATAACTTTTTAAAAGTTAATGATAAATATAGTGGTGACACACCAGAAGATATGGAACAATTTGTTCTTGATAAACTAAATGATATATCATTAGATGCTGATTATGATTGTGCTATATTTACTGGTGGAGAAGAAAGATTTGAACTTCTAACAGGTTTTAATCTTGTACCAAATACTCTATTTGATGATGGGATTCATAAATACATGGTATCTTTAGAAGACTATATTGAAGGAACTAAAAAGGTATTCTATGATATTTCTTTAGAAGAACTATATGAATTAATGCCAGCCAATCCTAAATGGATGGATGGTGCTAGAAGTGGAGCTATTATACCATTAGTATTATTTAAAAAAGCCAATGTTAAATGGATTATTCCATCTGACTTAAATTTAATAAATGGTGTAATAAATGATTCTAATTAAATAGTATTCTAAAAGTCTTGGAGGCTAACTATAATGTAGATTTTATTAATGATGCATATACTGAAGATGGAATGCGTCTTCCTATGGTACATTTTAAAGCAAAAGAAAAAGATACTTGTGTAGTATTTGTTCATGGTATGTGTCAAACTATAATTGATAATTATTTTGCAATAGTGTGTGGTAATCTATTGTCTAGAAGTAATATAGGATTTATTTATGCTCATAATAGAGGCTATTCGATAGAAAATGATATATTGATGAAAGATGGTACATATACAAGATGTGGATGTATGTATGAAATATTTGAGGATTGTATTCTAGATATTGATTTAGCAATTAGCAAAGCTAAAGAATTAGGATATAAAAGTATTATTTTAATGGGACATAGTTATGGATGCAATAAGGTTATTTACTATTATTATAAAAAACATCCTGAAATTTTAGGAATGATATTAGCAAGTGCTCCAGATATGGTAGGTCTTCATTTATTAAGACAAAAAGATTATAAAAAGCTTATTAAAGAAGCTAAAAATAATATTGATAGGGGAGAAGATAACAAATTACTTAGTAATATTATTGAAGATTATATGTATATGAGTTCAAAGACTTATTATAATTGGTATGAAAAGAATTCTAATTTAGATAATTTACCTGTTATGGGTTATTCTAATAATTGGGAACAGTTTGCTTCAATAGATGTACCAATTCTTACTTTTTCTGGTTCTTTAGAAACTGATAATTATTTACATTTAGATATATTAAAAGATAAAGCTATTAGATGTAGAAGTTTTAAACATAAAATAATTGATAATGCAGATCATTTTTATCATAATAAAGAAGATGAAATAAATAATTTAGTACTTGAATGGATAAAAGAAAAGAATAATAAATAAATGGGTAATATATATTTGAAGGAGTATTGAATAATGAAGAAAATTGAATTAGAAGTTAAAGTACTAGATATTAATAAAGATGAATTTATAGATAAGATAAAGTCATTAGGTGCAACATTAAAAAAAGAAACTAAACAATTCTTATATACTTATGATTTACCTACAATATATGGTAGATTCGTTGATATAAAGACACAATTAATAGATAATGAAAGTGAAATTAAATATGAAACAGCTATTGAAAAATTAAAACTGTTATTCTTTGAGTTAGATAATCTTCTAACAGATAAAAATAAAAAAAGTTTAGAAAAGATTATAGGTTTTGATAATGTATCTTGTTTATGTTCAAAAGATAACGTTTTGGATTATTTAAATGATAACAAATTAGTGAGATTTATTAAAAAATATCATAATAATTCAAAAAAATGGATAAGAGTTAGGCAAACAAATGATAAGACTACAATAGCAGTTAAACATATTTTGGCCGATAATGGAACAGGGCTTCAACAAATGTTAGAAACTGAGATTGATGTTCCAAGTATTAAAGAAGCTAATAATTTACTTGAAGCTTTAGGTTATTCCTATAAGAGTTATCAAGAAAAAGAAAGAATTACTTATATTTTAGATGGGTATGAAATAGATATAGATACTTGGCCTGGAATACCAACATATTTTGAAGTTGAAGGAGAGTCTGAAGAGGATTTAGAGAATATTTTAAATAAGCTTGGTTATTCAATGAAAGATACGGTTTCATGTACTGCTGATGATGTATATAGAAAATATGGGAAGTCAATGTTTGACAATAGAGAATTAAAATTTTAAAATAAGTAGGGAAGGGGGATCATATCATGGAATATACCTTTGTGATGATTAGACCTGGAGCATTTAGAAGAAACAGGGTTGATTATATTTTAAATAGAATTGATGATATTGGATTAAAGGTTGAATATTATGATTTTAAATTTTTAACACCTGAGTTTATTTATGAACACTATGCTAATTTATTGGATGGTTCTTTACCATTAGATATATTTGAAAGAACAAAGATTGAAAATTTATCGGGAATGGTAATTGGGATGATAGTAAGTGGAGATGATTCTATATTAAAGATGAGAGAATTAATCGGTCCTAATAATGTAAAAAGAGCACAAGAAGAGTTCCCTTATTCTATTAGAGCACTTGGAGATCCAAATAATAATCCGGATAATCTTATTCATGCTTCAGATAGTTTGGAGAGTGCTGAGATAGAAATTAAAAGATTTTTTAATAGAGATTTAATAGATATAATAAATAGTATAGATATTGAAGAAGAACCTTTGGTGTTAAAAAAAGAAGTGGTGTAATTAATATTTGATTCATCTTAAAAAAGACAATTTAATTGTCTTTTTTTTCTTAATTAATAACCAAGAAATTTTTTTAATTCTGGTATTTTAGACAGTTCTTCTTTTGTAAAACCAAATGATGGAGTAACAAGCTTGATATATTTATCAAGGAATTCTTCGTAATTTCCATCAAAATAACTTGGAGGTATAAAGAATGTTCTAGAACCACCAGTGACTCTATCACCTGCTTGACAGAATACAGAATATCCTCCTAATTCATGTTTTCTAAATTCATAGTTTTCTAAATGCCAGTCATGAAGAATTTTACCTTCTTGACCAGGAACTATAAAAACATCTTTAATCTTATTATATTCTTGTATAGTATATTCTTGTTGCCATATGATTTGTTTAATAAATTCTTCTCCGTCAACATTTAATACTGTTTTCTCTGGAGATGAATTATCCCAATAGAAAATATAGGCATATTGATATCTATTATTATTTTTTTCTATAATATATTCATATTTTTTATTGAATAATTCTTTTTTTGCCCAAGGATAGGTGTATTTTAATTCTTCGATAGCTTTATCTATATATTTATCAACATCATGGCCATAGGGGAATTTTTTACTCATATTTATCACCAATTTTATTATATCATTAATATTTAGTTATAATATTTAAAAAATTGTTGAAAAGTTGCGATGAAATTAATGGTATAATTTAATATAGGAAGTGATTATAATATGAAATTATTTATTACAAATTTTAAAAAATTATGGAAATATGCTGAAAATAACAAAATTCTAATTCTTAAATGTATTATTTATAATATAATGTTTGTTGCGATTAGAATATCTGTTATTCTATTAAGTGCTAAATTAATTATAAAATTGACAAACAATGACATGATGGGTTTATTCTTAACTGCTATACTTGTTTTTGCCATTGAACTATCACATAATACAATTTATTACTTTTTAAGAATTTGTTATCAGAAAATATACAAAAATCTATTTACTGGTTTGCAATCCTCGTTGAGTGAAGAAATACTATCGATTAAAAAAGAATGTATAGATAAAAACAGTTCTGGTTTATTCATTCAAAGAATAACAAGTGATACAAGTAGTTTAGCAACGTTATTTAAAGATTTAATACAAGTTTTAGGACAGTTATTATCAGATATAGGTGTTTTTGTAACTATATTCATATTAAACAAAATTGCTTTTTTATTCTTTGTATTATGCACCATAATTATACTTACAATAGCTCTTTATAAAGAAAAAAACTACTCGATAAAAGACAAGATATTTAAAGAAGAAAATGAAAAAACTACAAGTTTTATTAGTGAAACAGTAAGAGGAGCAAAGGATATTAAAATCTTAAATGCTTATGATAGTTTTAAAGAAATACTAAACTCTAAAATAGAGGTGTTGAACCAAAAAAGATATGAATTGGATGACACAAATAGAAAATGGGATAATATTTTTTGGTTTTCAGTATTTACCTATAGGTTTTTGTTAGTATCTTTAATAGCGTTATTGATACATAAGGGTATGTTAGAAATTGCCATTGCAATTATACTATATAATTCTATGTCTAAAGTAACTGATTTTATCAGTAATAGTGGAGCCTTAATTAAAACAATAAAAGGATTTAATCTTTCGTGTGATAGAATTTTTTCAATAATGGATGAAAATAAATTTAGTAAAGAAAAATTTGGAGAATTACATTTAGATACAATTAATGGCGACTTTGAATTTCGAGATATTTCTTTTTCTTATGATAATGAAAGAAGTGTTTTAAACAATATGAGTTTTAAGGTAAATGCAAATGAAACGGTTGCTTTTGTCGGGAAAAGTGGTGCTGGAAAATCTACAATATTCTCTCTTTTATGCAAATTATATGATAATTATACCGGAACAATATTAATCGATGATAATGATATAAGAGAATTGGATAGAGATTCCCTTAGAAGCAACATATCAGTTATAAGTCAGAATCCATACATATTTAATATGAGTATTAAAGATAACTTAAGAATAATAAAAAAAGATTTAACTGATGAAGAAATGAAAAAAGCTTGTAAAACAGCCTGCTTAGATGAGTTTATTGAAACACTACCACAAAAATATAATACAATTGTTGGTGAAGGTGGAGTTATGCTATCAGGTGGGCAAAAACAAAGGTTAGCTATTGCTAGGGCATTAATTCAAAAAACCGAAATCATTTTGTTCGATGAAGCAACAAGTGCACTAGATAATGAAACGCAAAAACATATTCAAAAAGCTATAGATAATTTGAAAAATGAATATACAATAATGATTATTGCACATAGGTTTTCAACAATTTTAAATTGTGATAAGATTTTCGTTATTGATGACGGGAAAGTAATTGATTCTGGGTCACACGAACAACTATTAAAAAGGTGCAAACAATATAAAAAACTATATGAATCTGAAATAAAAGACTAAAGACGCTAACATGTAACTCAAAGCCAGTGTTCTTAACTTAACATAAAAAAACTAACCAAAAATAAGTTAGTTGTTGTAAAAAAATGAAAAGTTCGAACCAAAAATTATATAATGGAGCAAGCAACGGGAATCGAACCCGCATTTAATGCTTGGGAAGCACTCGTTCTAACCATTGAACTATGCCTGCACCTAGAAATATTTTATAATAAAAAAGGCATTAATTCAAGGCCTTAAAAGAAAAGATAAAATGTAACATTGTCATAGAATTACATAAAAAAATAATATATAATAATCAATAAGGTGGTATGTTTGTGAAAATATATATGATAAGACATTGTGAATCAGAAGATGATGTACTAAATTGTTATGGTGGTTGTGCAGATTTTGATTTAACAGAAAAAGGAATTAAGACAGCAGAGCAACATTCAAATAAAATTATTAATCTAGGAATTCAAAAGATTTTTACTAGTCCGTATAAACGTGCTAAAAATGTTGGAGATATCTTTGCAAATAGAATTCATTGCGATATTGAAGTCGTTAAGGATTTAAGAGAAATGAATACATATGGAGTTATGTCGGGAGTTAACAAAGATTTAGCCAAAAAAATATTTAGTTTACTTTTAGAAAGTGATGAATACAAATCCTTTGGATATTATGCAGGGAAATCATTTGAAGGCGGCGAATCTATTCAGTCCTTTGATGATAGAGTAAAAAGTGCATTTGATTATCTAACAAATCAAGATAATAGCGTTATTGCAGTTGTAACACATGGCGGTGTCTTTAGAAGTGTTTATAAAAACATTTTGAATAAATCGGAAAAAATATTAGAAATTGAAGATGTAGCTACGATAGAAATAAATTATGAAAATGGTTTTTTTTCTATCGAGAATATGACTGGTATTATAACGGAATGATTTGTTAACTTTTTTAAAACAAGTAGAAAAGATAATTTTAGTCATAATAATCTTGAATTGTCTTTTTATTATATTATTTAATAATAAGTATTTGTACAAATTAGAGATGGTGATTTTTAGTACAAAATAAAACTCAGTAATATTACTGAGTATTTTTCATTGGAGCGGTAGTCGAATGTTCTTTCAACTACTACAAGATTAGATTGATAAATCAATCTCTTGAGTACATTATACAAAATAAAAATAAATTTGTTAACCCTAATTGATAAAATTGATAAAAAGAATGTATAATAGTAGTGGTGATTAACATGGGAATAATTAATACTTTATTTGGCAATGCAGAAAAAAAGAGAATTATAGGTTATGGGAATAAAAATAACGGCATGTTTGGAAGTTTACCAATATATTCAAAGAATTTTGAACAGCAGTTTGAAGAAAAAATGACAATTTTTTTATACAAAACCAAAAATAGTGAATTAATGGATAGTAATGAAAAATATATGAGTACTTTAAGATACTGGTATGCTATTCCATATCCAAAAGAATTACATTTATTGTTAATAAAAGAGGAATACTACATTAAAACTGATTTGAAAAATTTACTAAGTTCTAAAACAATCCCTCAATTAAAGGAATTGTCAAAAACATTTGATATTTCCATCAAGGGGAAAAAGGACGAATTAGTAAGTCAATTAGAAAATCAAATTGGTGATAATGACAAAATAGCTTTATTAAACGAATCAAGACTTTATATGTTATCTAAAAAAGGGGAAGCATTTATTAATAGTCATTCGGACTTTATCACTTTAGCTGAACATTATATATGGAATATATCTCAATCAGAAATAAACGAATACAGAAGAAAAAAAGGACAAGATGCTTCGATTTATGATGCTGCAGAGTCTATACTCTTAAAGAGAATGAATCACAATTTAGCTGTAGGACTAAATAATTATTCATTTAATACTTGCCGATCTTTTTCACAATTATACAGTGAAACTGGGAATACTAGAGGATCATTAAAATTCAATTTAGGATTAGTACTATTAGATATTAATATGACTCGTTTTCAAAATGGAGAGTTTTATGATAGTTATGTAAATGCAATAGAAAGTGCTTATAGTGATAATTCTTATGAAATTCTTGCTCCTGGAATCATTAAAACTATCCTAGATAATAAAAGTTTAATTGATAATGATTTAATTCAGGAAGCTTTTGAATCAGTAAAAAAATGCAGCAAAATTTATTTGACGGTTACAGAATTTAAAAGTTTAATTAATGAATTAATTGAATATGGAACCGTTGATGAAAAAAAATATTTAAAATTGATTAAAGATAGATTATAAAACCTCAATTTCGCAATTGAGGTTTTTAAGTTTAATTAAACTATTATTTTAGTATTTTCTTTTTTTCTTTTTCAAATTCTTCTTTAGTTATTATATCATCGTCTAATAATTTCTTTAATTTTTTTAAGTCAGAATACTTTTGATCCATATTAGTCTTAGAAGTATCTATATCTCCTTCATCATCAAATTTTTCTCCGCACTTAGGACACTTCTTCGCACTCTCAGATACTATAGCACCACATTTGTCACATTTGAATTTTTCTTCTTTTTTTGATGACTCCTTTTTTATAGATTTATTGTCATCATCAAATATTGCATGGCAGTTTTTGCAATATTTATCTCCTTCGTGGCATATCGCTCCACATTCAGAACATTTAAAAATAGCATCTTCCTTTATTTCTTTTGGTAATTTTATAGCATTATTATTAATATTTTTTAGTTCTTCATTAGTATATCCTATTTCTGCATTTGGGCATATTTTATCAAGAATACTAAGAATTTTATGTACAGTTTCTTCTTCTTTTACCCCATAGGTATAACCTGTACTATGTCGATATTTATCTATAATTTGGACAGCATAATAATCAACTATATAA
Organism: uncultured Mycoplasmatota bacterium; assembly: GCA_947303405.1. GTDB lineage: Bacteria > Bacillota_I > Bacilli_A > RF39 > UBA660 > Coprovivens. The sequence goes on along the minus strand of CAMYYH010000006.1, from coordinate 1,483 downwards.
TTTGTTTTATGAACAACTTTATGTGCTCCTAAAACATCTTCACAAGCAACTAGTTTTGCAATATTTCTTTTATCAGAAATATAATTCTTTGATATAATCATATTTTTGTCTTCATAAATTTTATTCTTTTCTAATTCATTTAATATTTTAGATACTTTTTGAGGTGAACCATATTTTTTGAATACATCATCTTTTAAAGGGTTTATAGATAAAATAATTGCCTCTATAAAGATTTTATCAGCAAAGAAAGCAAAAAAACCACATATGATAGAAAGAATAATATATTCAGAATCATATTCATAAAAATACATCATTATCATTGCTACTACAATTCCGGTAAGAATAGCAGCTGGGAAAAAATTCACTATTGCTCTTTTTATATTATTTTTCCTAATGTTTTCTAAAGTTTTATTCATTTACAACACCTTTTCTCGTTTGTTTGTAACTGATTAGCAAGTTCCTTGTCTTAATCCATTATCAATTGCTGCTTCTTTATTGTATGCCCAATAGGAATAAGAACCATTTACCTTTTTCATCATGCAATCATATGTATAATAATAATTTCCAAATCCCTCTATTTGAAAAACTATACTATTATCGTAAAAATCAAGTTTTTCTTTAATATAATCTAGAGAATACTCATCTCCTAAAACATTAAAAACATCATTAAAGATTCTTTCACTTTCATTTTTGAATAAATCTTTTTCCTCTGATAGATCTTTATTCTCATCTTTTAGTTTGGTAATTTTATTGTTATATAATACTATTATTAGAATAATACTTATAATCAAAGTTATATTAATGATTATTAAAATGGATTTTACATTATCACTATTGTTTTTCGATGTAGAGTAAGATTTATTGTCTTCTTTTTCAACAATGTTTGGTTCATCATAATCTTCAATTCTAATCTTTTTCGCCATTTTATAACACATCCTTATAGTAAATACAATAGCATATAATTCTGTTTTTTTCTACTTGTTAGGTTTAAAAACTATTATTATTATAATTCAAAATTGTCTTTTTCTACTATCTTGGCATGTTGTATAATTTTTTCTCTCTTTTCATCGAGAATATTCTTTTGGCCCAGCTATAAGCATATTAGTTTCTGGATCATACTTAACATATTTCATGATACGAAGTTCTAACATAGTATCTTTAATAGTTTCTATATCATCAGAACAATACTTTGATAATTCTAAAGCATTTATTTCATCATTGAATAGAATCATACTTAAGAAACCTTTAGCATTTAAAGATAAGTCTTTATCAGTTAGATACTTCATAATAGACTTGTACATTAAATATCTTTTCATTTTCTCACCAACCTTTCTTTTAAGAGTAGGTTGATTTTTTATACAACAAAAAAATCAATCCCTTTGAGATTGATTTCTATTTAATGTCCGAATAGTTCGAACAAAATTATCTAATGGAGCAAGTGAGCGGAATCGAACCGCCATCTCGACCTTGGCAAGGTTGTATA